>JAGACC010000212.1 GCA_017614295.1 Treponema sp. | reverse complement strand
CTTTGAGCAAGCCATGGAACTCATCCTCTGCAAACCTTTATAACATCTTAACATGTAAACCCTAAAGCGTAAAAACTATTGCAACTAAAACAAGCTAAAGGCAAAATACCAAAATGGAATATAAAATAAAAAGTAGTAAATCCGCAAATTTGTCAAAAAAATACCCTTTCCACTGTAACAAAATGGAGAAATTTGTTATTATAATAATATGAAACATTTTAATTTATTTGGACAGATGTCTTGCAAAAAAATTACGGTTTTGGCTTTTTTGTCTTGCGCAGCCTTGTGTGCATTTTGTGCTGGCAAAAAGGATAAGACTAGCGTAAAGACTGAACCCAAAGTCGAAGAGACCGTTGTTCCTGAAGTTCAGGAAGAAGAAAAGGTTCCCGAGGTAAAGGTTCCAGATTTAGTCCTTAATTTTAAGGGCTCTGATCTTGCCACCGGAATGGAAGTGGACCAGAAGGAATTTGCTCCTGCAAAGCTTACCCTTGTGAATATCTGGGGAACTTTCTGCCAGCCTTGCCTTGTTGAACTTCCGGATTTGGAGAAACTTAGCAAAAAGGTTATGTGGCAGCGCGTTCAGGTTGTGGGTGTTTTGTGCGATGTCTTTGATACAAGCACTAAGGGCGAAGTTGACCTTGCAAAAAAAATCATCCGCGAAAAGAATGTGTCATACCGCAACTTTATCATTGCAAAGAACACTCCTTGGCTTAAGGACATTCAGGCAATTCCAACAACATATATCGTTGACTCAAAGGGTAAGGTTGTTGCAGGTCCAATCGTAGGCTCAAGGTCTGCTGATGAATACAAGGCAATCATTGATGCTACTTTGGAAAGCCTTAAGAAGTAAATGTCTTCTAAAAAGCTTCTTGCGCTAAGAATTTTTCTGCTGCTTTTAAGCCTTGCTTTTGTGGCGGCAGGAATTTTCAGAAGAGAAACTTTCCGCATTTTTATAAAGGCTTCTAATGTCTGCCTTGAGTGCATAGGCATTGGCTAAGAAGCCTTTACCATAATTCCCCTTACAAAAATTTCAATTCCTATGCAGATTAGGATTATTCCTCCCAAAATTTCTGCGCTGGAAGAAAGCCTCTTTCCCGCAAAGCGTCCTATCTTTAGCCCTGTAAGACAGATTGCAAATGTTACCGCCGCAATTATAAGTGAAGCAACTGTTGCCATTAAAAGACCGTACTCTGCAATTGTAAAGCCGGTGGAAAGCGCATCTATTGAAGTTGCAACTCCCTGAACAAAAAGAACCTTTAGCGAAAGTGCATGGGATTCAAGCGTTACGGAACATTCCTTACAGGCATTACCTTTCTTTTGGCAGCTTGAACAGGTATTTTTTCTGCTGGCCAGGGCTTCCGCTATCATTTTTATTCCTATGTAAAGCAAAAGAATTAAGGCAATCCAAGGAATGAATCTTTGGAACTGGGTAAAAAAAGATGCAATCGTGTGAACGCAGAGCCATCCTGTTAGAGGCATTAAAAACTGGAAGAAGGCGTAGACGCTGCTAATTCCGCACTGCCTTATGCGGTTCATGTTTGGTTCCGAAATTGCATTTACTATGGAAACGGAAAATGCGTCCATTGCAAGACCTATCCCCAAGAGGATTGAGTTTATAAAAAACATTAGGCTCCACGACATAATGGTTGCTATTATAGCATTTATTGCGGATTAGCAACAGGTTACTTTTTGCATTTGTACTTGCCTTCTGCATCCTATTGTGGTATGGCTTGCTCTGGTAAAGTGATTTGATGTAAGATGTTTGCGGGGGTGCATTTTGGCTGGAATAGGACGCAAACGGATTTTTGTGCAGGTGGCTTCTTCTTTGCTTTCTAACCTTCACTTGTCGGGGATTTTTGAAAGGACTATTTACAAGGGGGCGGCTAAGAATGTCTGTCTTCCTTCACTTAACTGCCACTCCTGTCCTCTTGCGTCTGCCGCTTGTCCTGTGGGGGCTTTTCAGTCGGTGGCAAATTCGCACAACTTTAAGCTTTCGTTTTTTGTTACGGGGCTGCTTTCTTTGTTTGGGTTGCTTTTGGGGCGCTTTGTCTGCGGCTGGCTTTGTCCCTTTGGATTAGTGCAGGGGCTTTTGCATAAGATTCCCCTGCCAAAGATTAGGATTAACGGAAAGCTTGACAAATGGATGCGTTTTTTAAAGTATGCAGTTCTTTTGGTTTTTGTGATTATTATTCCTGTTTTTGTTGCGGATGAATTTGGTCTTGGCTATCCTGCCTTTTGCAAGTACATCTGTCCCGCTGGAACTTTGGAGGCTGGCATTCCTATTTTGCTTATGAACAAGGCTCTTAGGGCTACGGTTGGATTTTTGTTCAGGTGGAAGCTTATTATTCTGATTGTTACCCTTGTGCTTTCTGTTTTTATCTACAGGCCCTTCTGCAAGTACGTCTGTCCGCTGGGTGCATTCTATTCATTCTTTAACAGGATTTCTTTTGTCCGCATTAGGTTTAAAAAAGAGAAGTGCGTCTCCTGCGGAAAGTGTAAGTCTGTTTGCCCAATGCAGGTTACTCTTCCGGAGAAAATTTCGAGCGCAGAATGTATCCGCTGCGGAAAGTGTTTGGATGTTTGCGGTACAAAGGCTCTTTCTTTTTAGCTTGACCTTCGCAAAAAAAATGCCGCAAGAAAAATCAATCGACGATTAAGGGTTGTTTGGATTCATTCGGGGGCGTTGTCCGCTAGCTGCGCTAGCTACCGAGTTACTTCGTAACTCGCAGATTTTTTGCTACCACCCAAAAACACTGGGGCGTTGCGGGGCTTTGCAAAGAGATTGCCCCGCAGAGGGGGTAGCGGAAAAGGCAACAAAGCGGAACAAATGACGGAAGCGGCTTGTTGTAAAAAAATGTATTTTGTATTGGGACAGACCCTGAAACTAGTTCCGGGTGACAGCCTCTTGTTTTTCTAGCCTGCCGCTTTTGGCATTTGTGGAGCGACTTGCCTTTGCAGCGAGGGGGAGACTTCCCCCTCTGTATGGCTTATTTTTTCCAAGGATCCTTTCTGATGAAGGTCTCGTTGCGTTCATAGCCTACGCTTATGATGTCTACTGGTGTTCCCGTAAAGTCTTCTATGAATTCTACGTAGTCGCGTGCATTCTTTGGAAGGTCTTCGTAGGATTTGCAGTTCTTGAGTTCTGTCTTCCAGCCCTTGAACTTTTTAAGCTGAGGCTTTGCGGCGTTCATTGCGTCTACGTTTGCGGGGAAGTCTGTAACGATTTTTCCGTTTATGTCGTAGGCAACGCAGGCTTCAACTTCGTCCATTGCGTCGTAGATGTCCAAGTGTGTTAGAACCAATCCGTCCAAGCTGTTTACGCGGCATGCATAGCGGAGGGCTACAAGGTCAAGGTAACCGCAGCGTCTTGCGCGTCCAGTTGTAACTCCGTATTCGCGTCCTGTGTCACGTACGTACTGGCAGAGTTCACCTTCGCTTGTGTCGTTGAATTCGGATGGCATTGGACCGTTTCCAACTCTTGTTTCGTATGCTTTGAATACGCCAAGAATCTTGTCCAGGTCGTGGGGGCCGATTCCGCTTCCAACTGCTGCACCTGCTGCGCATGAAGGACCGGAGCTTACGTATGGGTATGTTCCAGAGTCTATGTCCAGCATTGCTCCCTGTGCGCCTTCAAAGAGGATGTTTGCATCGCGGATCTTCCAGATTTCTGCCGTAAGGTCTACGCGCATGGAAAGCAGGCGTTCCTTGTATTTGTCGAGGTAGGCTTTGTCTTCGCCTGTGTACTCGCTCATCTTTTCTTCCCAGTCAAGGTCTGCAAGGCGGAGTCCGTCGCGGTTGGCCTTTTCGCCGTAAGCGATTCCGATTCCCCTTCCTGTTGTTCCGATTGGGCGTGGACGGGCTGCATCGCGTTCTTTGTCCATTGTGCGGTACTTTGGAAGAATGAGGTGTGCGCGGTCAGAGATGAACACGCGGCCTTCCCAGTTGATTCCGTTGTCCTTGAGCATCTGAAGCTCGTTGAACAATGCTTCCGGGTCGATTACCATGCCGGCTCCAAGGTAAACCTTTTCGTTGGAGTAGAGAATTCCGCTCGGAACCTGGTGCAGGGCATACTGCTTTCCGTCTACAACGATTGTGTGGCCTGCGTTTGGTCCGCCAGAATAGCGAACTACGTACTGAGCTTTTTCTGCAAGGTAGTCTACGATTTTGCCTTTGCCTTCATCGCCCCACTGGGCACCAATTATTACAACCTTCATTTATATTTCCTCCAAAATATTTGCAAACAAATCCTTCGTTATTCCGCGTGGATTGACGGAGCTTTTACGGTTACGTCGTGGGCACCGCTTTCCTGTACTGTAACTGCGGAAACGAGAGTAAGTTTTGCCTTCTGCTGCAATTCCGGTATTGAGAGAGCGCCACAGTTGCACATGGTGTGAACAACTTTGCTGATTGTAAGGGCAACTCCGTCGTGCAAGTGTCCTGCATAGGGAACGTAGCTGTCTACTCCTTCCTCGAATGCCATTGTCTTTTTGCCGCCAAGGTCGTACCTCTGCCAGTTGCGTGCGCGGTTGCTTCCTTCGCCCCAGTATTCCTTTACGTAGTTTCCGTTAACTACAAGCTTGTTTGTTGGGGATTCGTCAAAGCGTGCAAAGTAGCGTCCAAGCATTACAAAGTCTGCGCCCATTGCAAGTGCCAGTGTGATGTGGTAGTCGTGGACGATTCCTCCGTCTGAGCAGATTGGAACGTAGATGCCTGTCTTTGCGTAGTATTCATCGCGGGCTTTTGCAACTTCGATTGTGGCTGTAGCCTGTCCGCGTCCGATACCCTTTTGTTCGCGGGTAATGCAGATTGAACCGCCGCCGATTCCTATCTTTACAAAGTCTGCTCCGTTCTCTGCCAGGAACATAAAGCCTTCCCTGTCTACTACGTTTCCGGCTCCAACCTTTACGTTTGCACCGAATTTTTCGTGGATGTCGTGGAGTGCCCTTGCCTGCCATTCAGAGTAGCCTTCGCTGGAGTCCAAGCAGAGTACGTCTACGCCTGCTTCCAAAAGCTTTGGTACGCGGTCCATGTAGTCCCTTGTGTTGATTCCTGCTCCAACAATGTAGCGGTGCTTTGAGTCGTGAAGCTCCAGCGGATGAACTGCTGCGCTGTCAAAGTCCTTGCGGAATACCAGTGATACAAGGTTTCCGTTTTTGTCTATAACCGGGAGCTGGTTTACCTTGTGCTTCCAGATTAAGTCGTTTGCGTCTTTTAGGCTGATTCCGTCTTCTCCGGTAACAAGGTCCTTAAAAGGAGTCATGTATTTGCTTACCTTTGAGGATGCGTCTACGTGGTCTATGCGGAAGTCGCGTTCTGTAATGATGCCTTCAAGCTTTCCGTGGGCACTTCCGTCTGCTGTTACGGCTATTGTTGAATGGCCTGTCTTTTTGATAAGGGCAATAACGTCTTCCAGTGTCTGGTCTGGGCGGATGTTGGAGTCCGAAGTTACAAATCCAGCTTTGTATGCTTTTACGCGGGCAACCATGGCAGCCTGGTCTTCGATTGACTGTGAGCCGTAGATAAAGCTGATTCCGCCTTCCTGTGCAAGTGCAATGGCCATTTTGTCGTCTGAAACTGACTGCATTACGGCGCTTACCATGGGAATGTTCATGTAAAGGTCTGACTCTTCGCCCGCCTTCTTATTGAATCTGGTTACCGGTGTTCTTAAGGATACGTGTTCCGGTATACAGTCTGCTGAAGTGTAGCCGGGGATTAAAAGGTATTCGCCGAATGTGTGCGAAGGTTCATCATAAAAGTACGCCATTTGCAACTCCTCTTGAGATTCTGAATTTATGGGGATTATAGCAGAAAGTAAGCTTTTAGTAAATAATGTGATTTTGGCTTGTTTGAGCGGAAATGGGGATAAAAAAAAGTTCTGCCGGACACACCAACAGAACCTTGAACCAGTGCCGGGCACCAGACTTGAACTGGCACAGCTATTACTAGCCGAGGGATTTTAAGTCCCTTGTGTCTACCAATTCCACCAGCCCGGCTGGATTAGCTTACTATAGCGGATTTTGCCAACTTTTGCAACACCCTATCTTGAGCAGAGGAAAATGGGGAGGCATGAGGCCGGATTGGAAGGGCGAGTTGCTTGCAACTCGTTGTCGCTTGCGGCAATGGAGCCGGAAGGCGGAACCCTGGAAAACTGACCAGCCGCTTTGCTGACAGATGACGCGCCGTCCGTGGCGCTTTTGCTGGTAAAAAGGGAAAATTTGTGTGGAGTTTGGACTGTCACGTAGAGCCGTATACTGTAAGCCAACAAAGGCTGCCGTCCAGATAAAAAAGAAAAGAGACCTTGCATTTGAAAAAACATTCCGCTAAAGTGTTTGCAGAGGAAAAAAAATGATTCTTTTTTATATATTGACTGCCCTTCCGTATGTTCTGCAACTGCTGCTTATAATTCATATTATTAGGAACAACAAGCCTTTTCTGTGGCTTTGGCTGATAGTTTTTCTTCCATATATTGGAGGAATTGTCTATATTCTGATGGAAATTCTTCCGGAGCTTATAAACAGCGGTTCGGTGGAGAAGGTTGGCCGTGCCGTTGCAAACGCTGTGAATCCGGGGCGGGCACTTGAAGAGCTTGAGTCTCTTGTTAAGAGGCAGGATACTATTGCAAACCGGACAAAGCTTGCCGACTGTTACGTGGAGCTTGAGCGGTACGGGGATGCTATTTCCCTTTATGATTCCTGTCTTACGGGGCCTTATTCTGATGATGCGGAGCTTCTTTTTAAGAAGATAAATGCGCTTTACCTTTCGGGCGATGTTGAGCAGGCAAAAAGTCTTATGGGTGAATTTAAAAAGAACCACAAGCTTGAGAATGCTTCCCAGGTGCTTTTGGATTTGCGGATTTCTGATGACTGGGAAAAGATGATGGAAATTTTTACCAGTACCAATAATTTTAGCGTGGGCTATGTTTGTGCCGAACATTTTTGCAAGGTTGGGGATGAGGATAGCGCTAGGAAAGTCCTTGATTCTATGGAGGAGAACCTCCGGCTTTACAAGTATCTTAAGCGTACGGAAAACTACGTGTGGTATAAAAAGACAAAAAAACTTTTTTCCTGATTTTTTACGCATTTGTGTCCCGATTTGCATTTCTATTGCAAATATATATATGTGGGGCAAAAGAAAAATTATTCTTCTGCAAAGAGTCCGGAAATCAGGTTTGGGCGTAACGGAAGACACAACGGTAGCAAAAGCGTAGCGTTG
>JAGACC010000211.1 GCA_017614295.1 Treponema sp. | reverse complement strand
GGTGGCTGTCTCCTAATCTTAAATGAAAGGGAGACTCGTGCAGATATGACAGATTACGAAAAGGCAATGCTTGTCATTGCTGTTTGTGCTTTGCTTATAGACGCACTCGCTCTCATCAAGAATTTCTTGTAAGGGCAAAAAGAAAAGCCTACCCTGATGTAGCCAGTCCGAGTAGGCTTTTATAATCGCTTAAAGGAGACAGCCACAACGCTACGGCGTTCCTTTTCTTGTTTAAATATAATCTAATTTATCTTTCCAGTCAAGTTTCTTTTAGTCCTGCGAAGAAAGAGACAGGCGCGATGTAATTTTATCTATTATTGGGGCTGCGTCGTGCATAAGGCATAGGGTAAAGTCTGCGTTCTCCCCCTTGTGCTTTGCGTTTACAATAATTGTCCTGCTTTGCTTTGGAAAGAGGAAGCGGAAGCTCTTTTTTGGCCTGTAGAGAATCTTTACCCCGCTAAGTTCAGAAAGGCAGAAGCATTGTTCCTTGTTTTCCATATCGCCAGCCATTCTTTGCATTGCAAGACGGAATATGTTGTCCGTAGGGAATACGTAAAAATAAAGACTTTCCTCGCAAAAGACAAGAAGTCCTGCAAGTTCGTTCTGTCCTGGTGGCGGTTCAAGTTCCAAGAGGCTAAATGTTGGCAAAGAAGCCGTAAGAGTGGCAAATTCTACGGAAAGCACATTTTTTCCTGTTTTTTCCTTAAACTGGTCAAAGAATTTTTTGCGTGCAAGTTCTGTATTGTCTCTGGAAAGCATAGAAACTCCTCTTTTTAGTTCATTTTGGTGAGCTGGTATAGGTTTAAAACTCTGTTCACCGGTTTGTTAATCTGCCGCCTTTTTTTTCTTGGGGTGGTTAAGCTCTTCTATGGTTACGCCAAAAAGATAGTTCTGGATGAGCGTATTCATGTTTTCCCAGAGGGGAAGGGTTTTGCAGCTTTTTGCCTTGGGACATTTGTTCGGGTTGTCGTTCAGGCATGAAACTGGGGCTAGGCTTTCTTCCGTTAGAGAAAGGATTTCGCCTGCTGTGTACTGGGACGGATCTTTTACCAGTTTGTAGCCGCCAGACTTACCGCGCTTTCCTTCCAGAAGGTTTGCCTTTGTTAGGAATGCTACGATTGCTTCGGCGTATTTTAGAGAAATGCCCTGGTTTTCGGAAATTTCTATTAGCGGAACATATTCGTCTCTTGGGTGATTGCTCAGTTCAAGTATGATTCGCAGTGCGTACCTGCCACGGGTTGAAACCAACATTCTTTACCTCTCTTATTTATTATAGCATACTTTTGAATAAAATCCTATAGGTGGAGTATGAAAATTCTTGTATTTACAGGGGCAGTAGAATTTATTCGCGTAAGAAGATTCATTTAGTGAAAAATCGCAAAATTTGGGCAATTATTTTTACTTTTTATATTGAAAAAAAAATCGCGGTGTGCTAGTAATTTGCTTATGCAAAATAAATCACGTGGTGCTTTGCCAATGGTTCAGCTGGCACTTCCTCTTGCGGGGGAGCAGCTGCTTAGGATTGTAGTTTCTCTTGTTGACACCTTCATGCTTAGTACGTATTGCGAGGAGGCTGTTGCCGGTGTTGGTCTTGTTTCGCAGTACATATTTTTTCTGCAGATTCTCTTTAACATAGTCGTAATTGGTAGCTCCATAGTCTTGGCCCAGTATCTTGGTGCAGAGCGGTCAAGGGAAGAGCTTAACAATATAGCTAAGGCAAGCGTAATAATGGTTCTGCTTTTGGCAATAGTTCTTACTGCTGCTGTCTTTTTGGGAACACCACTCCTTCTTGGCTGCTACAAGCTGGATGACAGTGTGCGCTCTTTTGCAAGCGAGTATTTCCTTATCTTTGGAGGGGCGGGTGCTATCTTTAACGCGGTAAGCCTTTTGCAGAGTTCTATCCTTCGCTGCTACGGCTATACAAGGCAGACTCTTGTTGTTACCCTAGTTGCAAACCTTATAAATGTTGTGGGAAACGCTCTTTCTCTTTACGGATGGTTTGGTCTTCCTATTCTTGGCGTTCCGGGCGTTGCAGGTGCATCCCTTCTTTCTGCGGCTGTATCTTGCGTAATTCTTGGCGTTATGATTAACAGGAGGAAAGACATCTGCTTTAACCTGGAAAAGCTTTTTTCTGTTCCCAAAAGGGTTTTTGCCACGATTCTTAGGGTTGGAATTCCTACTGCCGGAGAAAACCTTTCATACAATGTTTCTCAGATTTTTATTATGGCAATGATCTCTTCTCTTGGAACTTATGCCATGGATGCCCAGGTCTACACTAACACACTTGCCCGCTTTGTATTCATTATTGCAATAGGAATAGGTGCTGCGGTTCAGATTAAGACAGGATACTATGTTGGCGCTGGAGAAAGCGAGACTGCATACAGGAAGGTCTTTAAGTACGGTCTTTGCGCAACCTGTGCAAGCGTTTTTCTTGTCCTTCTGCTGAACCTAGTGAAGGGGCCTGCGATTGGAATCTTTACCAAGAACGAGGAAATAATCGCTATGGTAAGCAAGGTTCTTCTTATTTCCATCGTGCTTGAATTTGGACGCTCACTTAACCTGATTTATGTTGGTGCGCTAAAGGGGGCGGGAGACATTCGCTTTCCGGTTCTTTACGGAATGTTTTCCAACTGGTGCATAATGGTTTTGGGTGCGTGGATTTTAGGCATTAAGATGGGCTACGGAATCTACGGCTGCTTCTTTGGCATAGCGGTGGACGAGACTACAAGGGGCATTGTAATGCTTCTTAGGTGGAAGAGCAAACGCTGGATGACCAAGGCTTTGGTGTAGGAAATGTTGCAGAAAAGAGTGCGGCAGGCGGTGTAGGGGCACGCCGAAGGCGTGTTGCGAAGCAATGGAGCGGGTAGGGACCCGCGGTTCTCGCAACGAAGTTTCAAGCGAATCCGGAACTGCCACACACGAGGCACCTTCCCTTAGCGGATGAAATGAACCGAATCAAAAAGAAAGTGCCGCAAGATGCATACTGGACTACTTAAAGCTTTCTTCGGACAGGTCACAGCCTGCAACGTGGTATGTTATTCCCGTTCCTTCAAAGACGTATTTTTCTTCTCCGTAGATTATTGCCAGACGGTTTTCGTAGGGGTTCTTAAAGTAGCCGCATACCACAACCTGGTAGGCCTTTGCTCCCTTTTCGCTTGCAACCGTTTTGCTTTTTCCGGAAGAATTTTTTACGGTGATTTTGTAGTCTATGTTTCCAAGCCAGTCGTCTTCGCCGTTGTTTGTTTTGTCCTGGAAGTCTGCGGTGCAGTCATAGCCATTGCTTGCCGGGAACTGGAGGAATTTCTGCGAGCTTTGGGTTACGCCGTATTTTTCCATTGCGCTTTTAAGTTCGGACTTTTTGTTGTTGAATGAGCGGAGTGCTTGTGTCGGGGTTGCCATACCGTCTTCTTCTTCGCTCCAGTCTTCCGAGTCGTCCTTTGTTTGCCAGACTATTTTGTCCGTTACCAAGTCCTGGATTATATAGGTAAAAATTGTTCCTCCGCGGCCGTCTATGTCTTCTTTTAGGGAATATGCCATTTTGCCGTCTTTGGAAAAACCGAAGACCCTGAATATGGGGAAGGTGTAGCATGTGCTTCCGACCTTTGAGCGGTGGTTTGCAAAGGGGTCAAAGCCTTGGGGCAGGGTTAGCTCTTTTGGCATTTCTTCTGCGTCTTCTTCCGTTGCGTCTGCTGCACCTGTGTTTGCGGATGAAGCGTCTGTTGCACCTGCTGTTATGCTGTCAGATGTTGAGCCTGCTTTGTCTTCTGCTGCGGATGAACCTGCAAGTTCCACCAAGTCTGTAGAAGAAGATTCTGTCTTGCCGGATGCCTCTGCTTCGCTTGCATTTGTTGAGCCCTGCTTTTTACTGCAACTGGCCAGCAAAAGAGATGCGGAAGCTATAAGTGCCATTGCCATTGCCATTGCCATTGCCAGGACTGCCATGCCTGCAATACTTACCAGTGCCTTTGTCTTTGTATTTGATTTTTGCATGCCTTTCTCCTTGGAAAAAAAAGACCCGCCCCCTCGAAAACTGAAGGAGCGGGTGGTTTATGCTTTAGTTATTTACTAAGAGTAAAACTTAAGCGCCAACCTTAAGCGTTCAATCTCTTTTCAAGGTCGTCAAGACATTCTTTAAGTTCTTTTGGCAAGTGAGTGCCGAACTTAGGATAGTGGTTTTCGCGAATATCTTTGATTTCCTTGAGCCATCCTTCCTTTTCAACCTTTGTGATTTCGGGAAGAACTTTCTTGTAGTAGTCTGCAAGTCCGTCTGTGTTGAGAGCGCCTTCTTTTGGCATATAGCCGATTGGTGTGTCAACAAAGTTGTCTTTTCCGTCGCAGCGGTCAAAAATCCATGCGAGAACGCGGCTGTTGTCACCGTATCCTGGCCACATGAATCCGCCTGGAAGGTCAGCGTTGTTTTCGTCCTTGCGGAACCAGTTTACGTAGAAGATCTTAGGAAGCTTGTCCTTGTCCTTTGCAGCAGCACCTACGTCGATCCAGTGCTGGAAGTAGTCGCCCATGTTGTATCCGCAGAATGGGAGGATTGCGAACGGGTCGCGGCGGATCTTACCAACTTCTGCAGCGTTGATTGTAGATGCAGCTGTGATTTCTGAACCTACGATAGAGCCAAGGAATACACCGTGGTTCCAGTTGCGTGCCTGGTGAACAAGCGGGATTGTTGATGGACGGCGGCCACCAAAGAGGATTGCGCTGATCGGTACACCCTTTGGATCTTCCCAGTCAGATGCAATGCAGGGGCACTGTTTTGCAGGAGCTGTAAAGCGTGCGTTGGGGTGTGCAAATTCTTCGCCCTTAGGAGACTTGTCCTTTGGAAGAGCGTCGCGTGTCTGACCCTTCCAGTCAACAAGCTTGCCCTTTGCAGGATAGCCAATTCCTTCCCACCAAACGTCGCCGTCTTCTGTAAGTGCGCAGTTTGTAAAGATTGTGTTCTTTTCTGCAGAGATAAGAGCGTTCTTGTTGCTTTCTGCAGAAGTTCCCGGTGCAACACCAAAGAAACCAGCTTCCGGGTTGATAGCATAAAGTCTGCCGTCATCACCGTACTTCATCCAAGCAATGTCGTCGCCAACAGTCTCGACCTTCCAGCCAGGGATTGTTGGAATAAGCATAGCGAGGTTTGTCTTACCACATGCAGACGGGAATGCGCCTGTAACGTACTTAACTTCGCCCTGTGGGTTTGTAAGCTTAAGGATAAGCATGTGTTCTGCAAGCCAGCCTTCCTTGCGTGCAAGAACTGTAGCAATGCGGAGAGCAAAGCACTTCTTTCCGAGCAATGCGTTTCCACCGTATCCTGAACCGTAAGACCAGATAAGACCTTCTTCCGGGAACTGTGAAATATATTTGTGTTCAACGTCTGC
>JAGACC010000024.1 GCA_017614295.1 Treponema sp. | reverse complement strand
TTCACTTGGTTCCGTATTCCTAATCATAGCAATATCCTTCGGCTCCGTCTGGGCAGGCCTTTTGGGAGTAGTACCTCTTGCGCTCACAATCCTGCTCAACTACATGGTCATGGGCTTTGCGGGAATCAACCTGGACTTTATCACAAGCATCATAGCATCAGTTGCGGTTGGAGTTGGCATTGATTACACAATCCACTTCCTTACCACATACAAAGAAGAAAGAAGCAAATCTGCGGACATAAAGCTTGTCACAATGCAGACATTCAAAAAGAGCGGCAAGGGAATCGTAACCAACGCACTTTCCGTAGGACTGGGCTTCCTTGTACTCTGCTTCTCAAAGTTCTCCGTACTGCGCTGCATAGGAGTGCTTGTGGCAATAGTAATGTTCTCTTCCAGCGTGCTTGCAATGACAATCATACCGGGAATCCTAAACTGGTTTGACCCGCCATTCATCAGGCCAAAGAAAGAACCTTCCGCACCAATCGTACCGGAAGAAGAGGAAGAGGAATAAAACAGTAACCAACGCCCCTTGCATTTGTTTACCTATATAAATACGGGTTGTGCAAATGCAAAGGGCCTGCATAGACGGCAATTCGTATTGAATTGTAACAAATCACATTCAGGAGATAAGAAGTATGAACAAACTTACAAGAACAGCAACCATCACTTGCGCATTGTTACTCACAGCAGTCTCTGCATTTGCAGACAAAAAAGGCTACGACATCATGAAGCAGGTAGCCGACTTTAAAAAGCCAAAGTTCAGCCACACAGCGGTACAGATGCGTCTTACCGACAAGAACGGCAACAACGAAGACTGGTACGTAGAAGAATACGGCAAAGAAGAAAATGACCTTGGCTCCGTAGTAATGATTTTCCAGAAGGGCGCAAAGAAAGGCACACGCTTCCTCCAGTGCGAAAACAAGGGAACCCAGCCGGACGACAAGTTCATCTACCTTCCATCATTAAAGCAGTCACGCCGCGTAAACTCAAGCGAAGGCTCAAAGTCATTCCTTGGAACAGACGCAACCTACGACGACCTTTCCACACGCGATGTAGAAGAAGACGAACACACATTCATGGCAGAAGAGAAAAAGAACGGCTACAACTGCTACAAAATCCACGAAGACCCAAAAACAAAGAGCCAGTACGACTACCGCATCACATGGATAGACAAAAACACCATGTACCCAATCTACACAGAAATGTACATCAAGGGAAAGCTCGTAAAGACTCTCACAGTCAACAGCATCCAGAAAAAGACTGGCGTTACAGGAATCACCTACGACGTTCCAATGAGCACAACACTCAAAGACCTTACAACAGGCCACTCAACAACAATCACTGTTGGCACAATGGAAATTGACAAGGCAATTCCAGCCCACGTCTTTACACAGCAGTTCCTTAACACAGGAAAATAAAATTCAACCGGAACTTGATTCAGGGTCTGCACAAGCACTAGCAGATTTCTAATCAAACAGATTCTGAATCAAGTTCAGAATGACGGTTTACATTTAGGAGGGGAAGGTCTTCCCCTCGCTCCAGCCGGCGTTGCCGTCTTGCGCTACCCCTTCTGCGGGGCAAATCTTTTTGCTAAGCCCCGCAACGCCCCAATAGGGCATGAATGGTAGCGCATGTCCTTTGCGAGTTTCGAAGAAACTCGGTAAGCAACCGCAGGTTGCGACCAACGCCTGCTCCATTTTCTTTTTCATCCAGAGGCCCTTTATGAAAACAAAAGCACGCATATTTGCAGCAAGCATTGCTCTTCTTTTATTTGCAACAAATTCAAACGCACAGGATTCATTTTTTGACGGAGACTCTTCATCCGGCTTTGATTCTTTTGAAGGCTCATCTTCTTCCATACCTGTGGAATTCTCCGGCACACTAAAGGCAGATGGCCGAGCATATTTAGACAAGGACGTAGACGGAAAAGACACAGGCTTTGAGGCAAAGAACCTCAAGGACTACAGGCATATCCCAACCGATGCAGACGTAAGCGCAAAACTCGGAATCAAATATTCAGGCAACAAGGCAGACGCAGAAGCAAAGCTCTTGTTTCAGAAGGACATCATAAAAGACCACCCCTTTGACGTAATAGACGAACTTACCCTTTCCGGCTACATGGGAAACTTTACGCTAAACGCAGGCAAGATGAAAATCACCTGGGGAAAGGGAGACAAGCTTCACGTACTAGACAACTTTAACGCAGACGACTACACAGACTTTATCATACCAGACTATCTGGACAGAAGAATAAGCACTCCAATGGCACAGGCAATATACGCACCTGCATATTCAAACGGAGTAATAAGCAACATAAGGGTAGAAGCCGTATACACTCCATTCCTTCCAACAGACCGCTTTGCAAATGAAGGCTACTGGGTTCCAGGACAGGTTGGAGCACTAAAGTCCACGGTAACAGACATTGTAAGCACAAACCTTGCTTCTAAGCTTGCAGCAAAAGACGCACTTGCTTCTTCAACACCAACAACAGGCTACATTGCTGCAGAAAAGTCCTACCTTGAATACCTAACATACGCAAATTCCCTTATGGACGACCCGGAAAGCCTTTACCCGGACACAAACACCCTCAAATACTCACAGTTTGGAACACGCGTAACAGCCACCCTAAAACAGTTTGACATTGGTGCAAGCTATTACTACGGACACTTTAAGCAGCCGACGGTAGACCTCTCTTCCTACTATGCAGACTCTATGGCAATTGCGGCAAACTCGGCATTCCTTTCAAACTACGGAGCTGCTATCCAAAGCGGAGCCGTAACAAAAGAAGACGCAATCAAAGCCTTTGCAATACAGAGCGGAACAGAGCTTTCCCTTCCAGAACTCCACTACGACAGAAAGCAGACATTCGGCCTAGAGGCAAGCACAATACTCTGGCACTTTAACCTCCGCGGAGAAGCTGCATTCAACCTTACGGAAGACACAAAGGGAGACAATCCTTGGGTTCACAACAATTCAGTGGCATGGCTTGCAGGATTTGACATTGACCTTCCCTTTGCAAACATGAACGTAAACATTCAGGAAACAGGAAGCCTTACCCTTAACTACAACAAGGTAAAAGACGGCAGCTTTAAGGAATTCGACGCAGACTACAACGCAGGACACGCAACAAACAACCGCCTGGTTGCAAACATAACCACATCATTCATGAACGAAAAGCTTTCCCCGGAAGTTACCCTCATGTACGGAATAGAAAGGGGTGACTTTGTGGTAATGCCAAAGATTGTATACAAGCCGGTCCCAGACCTTTCCCTCACCGCAAGCGGAATGTACATCAACTGCAAGGATGAGGAAAGCGAATTCTACGCCTGGGAAAACAACAGCTTCGTACAGCTTGGCGCAAGAGTGGAATTCTAAAAGCGAACTTGCGATAAGCCTACGCCCGATTGCAAGGGCCCGCTAAAAGCGGGTTGCCGTAGGCAATGGAGGCGGGAGCCGGAACCCTGGAAAGCGGGGAATGCAAAAGAGCTGGCCGGCTCCGAAGGACCGGACACAGTGCACCCGGGCCTGCCGTCCAGATTCAGAATACAATATTCATAACATCGTCCGCCCTGGTTACCGGGATGAATTTTATTCCTTCCTTTACGTGGGCGGGGATTTCCTCCAGGTCGCGTTCGTTGGCCTTGGGGATGATTATGGTCTTTATCTTGTTGCGCTTTGCAGCCACGGTCTTTTCGCGGAGGCCTCCAATGGGGAGCACTTGTCCGGTAAGGCTAAGTTCACCTGTCATTGCAAGGTTTGCCTTTATCTTTTTTCCGCGCAAGAGGGATATGAATGTTGTGGCCATGGTAATTCCTGCGGAAGGTCCGTCCTTTGGGGTTGCGCCTTCTGGAATGTGCAGGTGAATCGTGTTCTTTTCAAACCATTCACAATCCTTGTACTTATGGTCAATGGCGTACTGCTTTGCCCAGTTCATGGCAATTTGTGCGCTTTCCTTCATTACGTCTCCCATCTGTCCGGTAAGAACAAGACCACCCTTGGATGATTCAAAGGAAATGCTTTCTATTAGGAGAGTGTCTCCACCCATGCTTGTCCATGCAAGGCCGATTGCGGTTCCCGGTACAGACGCTGCCTTTATCTGGCTTTCGTCAAACACGGCTTTTCCAAGGTACTTCCTAACTTCTTTTGTGTCTATGTTGAATTTCTTAGTGGCAAATGCCTTGCTGATTTTTGCGCTTTCTGTACGCCAGACTTTCTGACGCTCTATGCGGAGGGCTTCCTCTTTCTGGGCCTGGGTATTGTTCTGAACCTGTACCTCGGAAGAAGGATTTCCCTTTGCAGATCCGGAGCTTTCGCCGCCAAAAGAAACGGCTGCTGCAACTGCCTCGTTAACAGCCTTTACAGCATCCTGCGGACTTGCAACTGTGCTTACCCTGCTCTTCTTGGAAGGCTTTGCGCTGACCTTTCCGTCCGGAATGTCTTCCATTGTAGGCATCTTTGGCGGAGGGTTGTCCTTTTCGTATTCAGCCATGAGTTCTGCTGCAAGCTTGCGGTTTATCTTGTCTATGCACTTCTCGTAGTTACGAACACCGGCTTCCCGGGCATATTCGGTTGCGATAAGGCTTAGTGCGGCCTTGGTGTACTTTACCTGGTTCTTCTTAAAGCCGTTCTTTTCCAGATTCTTTGGAACAAGGTATTTGGAAGCAATCTGAATCTTTTCCTGGTCTATGTAGCCAGAAAGCTCTATTACTTCTGCCCTGTCGCGGAGTGGTCCCGGCACTGTGTCCAAGGTGTTGGCGGTAAGGATAAAGAATACGCTGCTAAGGTCAAATGGAAGGTCAAGGTAGGTGTCACGGAAGGCAACGTTCTGCTCCGGGTCAAGAACTTCAAGAAGTGCGGCTGACGGGTCTCCCTGTGCAGATGCATTCATCTTGTCTATCTCGTCTATCATAAAGACAGGGGCTTTTGTCTTTGTAATCTTGAGTCCTTCTATAATCTGACCAGGCATTGCGCCAATGTATGTGCGGCGGTGTCCCTTTATGTTACCTTCGTCATGCTCTCCACCAACGCTAAAGCGGTAGAAGGGCTTGTTCATGGCACGGGCTATTGAGCGACCAACACTTGTCTTACCAACACCAGGCGGTCCAACAAGAATCAAGACTGAACCCTTACCGTCTCCCTTAAGGCGGCGTACTGCAAGGTATTCCATGATGCGTTTTTTTACGTCATCAAGACCATAATGGTCTTTTTCCAGAATCTTATTTGCCTGCTCAAGACTGTAGAGCTCCATTGGTTCATCGTTCCAAGGAAGGGAAGAAACAAGGTCCAAGAAATTGCGGCTCTGATTGTATTCCGGGTCGTGGGGGTCCAACAGCTGGAATTTTTCAAGCTCGGAATAAACGGTTTCCTTTACCTCTCCTGTAAAATGGAAGGCATCTATCTTGTTCTTGAATTTGAGGTAGTCATTGGTCTTGGGGTCTGTTGAAATGCCCAGTTCTTCCTGAATGGACTTCATCTCTTCGCGGAGGAAGTAGTCCCTCTGGTTCTTTTCCACCTTTTCGTTGAGTTCATTCTGAATCTTCTTTTGTACGCGCAAGATTTCCTGTTCCTTCTTTATGTAGACAAGAACCTGCTCCATTCTTTCGCGCACGTTAAGAGTTTCCAGAACCTTCTGCTGCTCTTCCTTGTCTATGTTGAGGATGGATGCTATAAAGTCCGCAATCTTTCCGGGGTGGTCTATGTTCACCATGTTAAGGCGCATTTCCTCGCTGAACATGGGGTTGTTCTCGCTAACTTCCTTCATCTCGCTGATGAGGGCACGGGTCAAAGCCTTTACCTCGAATGTTTCACCGCCAATGTCGTCCAGGTATTCAACCGCGGCAACCATTGGAGTGCTTATGCTGAGGGTTTTCCTAATCTTAAAGCGGGCAATTGTGCTTACAAATACATTTATTCCGCCGTCGGGAAGGTTTATCTTCTTTATGATGCGGGCAACGGTTCCAACGTCGTGTACATCTGCAAGGGTTGGCTTTTCCACGTCGTTCTTGAGCATGACGATTCCTATGCAGCCGTCACCCTCGTAGGCTTCTTCCACAACCTTTGTGTCGTCGGTATTGTTTATCATAAGGGGCGTAAAAATACCCGGAAAAATGGGTCTTCCGCCTATGGGTACAATAAATAGCTTGTTGGGGAGTTCCTGCTCCGCCGGCAGTGAAGATTTATCATTATTTGTCTTATCGCTTTTCATACATATAAATATAATACAAATGGCAAAAAAAGACAAATTTTCAGACGCTGGTCAAGAATCCTATTCAAATTTATAGATACTTTCTTCTGCCCAGCTGTACTGGGACATATATTCTCCGTGGAACTGGTCGGATTCATTCATCGGCTTTCCGTTCAGGTAATCTATGAAGTCACATCCAAACTTTGTAAAATCTGCGGCATAAGTGTCTCCGGAATGGATTATTATGTCGGGAGCCCCGGCTGCTTCCAACGATTTCTTTAAGTCTGCAAGAATCTTTGTCATATATGACTGCGTGTTCCGGTCATAACTTGTATCTTCAAACACTACCGCGGCAATATCTTTCCGGCTGCAGGCAGAACCCTGGCGGTCTATCAGAAATGCCAAAAATTCCTTTGCCTTTGAGCGGGCAAATTTTACTGCAACACCGTCAACAAAAAAATCAAAACTGCCGAAGGTTTTTGCATAGAATTTGGGCTTCTGGCTGTCTTCCGCAAATGCAGTTTTTTGAAGATTTTTATAGTTTTCAAGCTCTTCAAGTACTGCCTCCTTTTTTACAGGCTTTAAAAGATATCCAATTGCATGGTTTTTGAATGCTTCGAGTGCAAACTGGGGATAGCCTGTCGTAAAGACAACAGCGGTAACCGGGGAAATTTCATGAATCTTCTTGCATAGCTCAAGCCCCGTCATTTCGGGCATGTCTATATCAAGGAATGCAATCTGAACCGAATTTGTCTTTAAGAATTCAAGTGCCTCACCTATGTCCCTAAAGCCCGTAGCTTCCTGGATCTGTGGAATTTCTCTGATTGTTTCCAGAAGGTCGCTAAGAACATACTTCTCGTCGTCAACACAAATCACTTTCATTTTGGAATCCTCATTGTAATTGTAACACCTTTTTGGGGAATGCTGTCTATTTTAAATGTACCGTGAACAATCCTTTCAATTCTCAATCTGGTATTTGTAAGGCCTATATGCGTCCTGCTTCCGTTAAATTGGCTTTCATCAATCCCCTTGCCGTTATCTTGAATCACTATATTGTGGAAAGCTTCATCTGCAAAGGTATGGACAAGAATATGGCCGTCCTTCCTGTTCCTTACTCCGTGCCGCACCGCATTTTCTACCATAGGCTGGACAACAAGTGCCGGAACTTCAAAGTCTGAATCTTCGATATTGAATTCAAAAGTGATGTTGTCAAAACGGAGGGTTTCAATATCTGCGTAAGTTTTTGTATGCCTAAGTTCTTTTTCGAAAGGAATTGTTGTTTCTAGGCTGGCAAAATCCATGTTGCCGCGAAGATAATCTGCAAAGTTTGTAATTGTTTTTGCCGCAAGGTCAGGGTTTTCTCGGCACAAAGCCTTTATCGTCGTGAGAGTGTTGTACATAAAGTGAGGCTGTATTTGGCTTATCATCACTTTGTTTTTGAATTCTTCAATTTTGAATCCAAGATTTACATGAATGTTAATGTAAAGAATGATTATTACTGCCAGAACGGACATATACATCAGGGAAAGTGAATATGAAACATTCTGAATGATTATTGTAACAAGAGGGACTATGGCCATAAGAATATATGGAAGC
>JAGACC010000210.1 GCA_017614295.1 Treponema sp. | reverse complement strand
GTGGAGTTGTTCCAGCTTCTTTGCGATGTAATTCTTTCTTCTGCTTCTTTTTAGCAAAAATGGCATTGGAAAAGAATAAAGTTCATAATCATCTTTTTTAACAGATTCTTTTTTCATAGACTCTCCTGTTTTTTATAGAACAATGCTTCCATTGTCTTTCCCTGGCACTTCCAGCTTTCTTTGTAAAGTTTTCCGTCCCGCTTTATTTTTAGTTCCTCAAATTCCCACAGCGAAGAGCAGGTTTCTTTCCATTGGGCGGATTCAACAAGCCATTCTGAATCTTTTGTTGACTTGCATAAATTTACAAATCCGTTGTATAAAAATTTATCCCTGTTCAGTTCCTGTTCTATTTGAACTGTTC
The DNA here is from genome assembly GCA_017614295.1 of Treponema sp. Taxonomy (GTDB): domain Bacteria; phylum Spirochaetota; class Spirochaetia; order Treponematales; family Treponemataceae; genus Treponema_D. The sequence goes on along the minus strand of JAGACC010000210.1, from coordinate 3,505 downwards.
TTGAATGAATCTTTACCGCTGGAATTAATGCTCCGGATAAAAACGGGAAGAATGTAGATATGATTGCACAGCAGCATATTAGTTCTATTAGTCTCATTCTATGCATCCTTTTGCAGCCTTGTTTTCTTTTTCCACATAGGAATAAAATTCATGCTTTTGCTTAACCGCGGAATTGTACTGGGCGTTTACACAAGCACAAATTCCTGCGCATACAAAAGAAAGTGAGCAAAGGATTATAAGCGTAAAGATGATGATGTGCCCTTCGCTTTTTTTGTTTAGCCTATTTATAAGAAACGATGTCAGCGTTTTCACCTTCTCCTCCTGCTACTCCGTCTGCTCCGTAACAGATGACGGCATACGGTAAGTTTTGTGGACAGTCCGACGGAAAGGTTGCGCTTCCGTTTTTGATGTAGACGTAGTCATTTCCCCAAGGGTCCGGTTTGACTTCTTTGTCCAAGTATGGTCCGTTCCAGTTTTGCGGTACGGGAACAAGAGTTGGTTTTGTCCACAGAGCCGCAAGCCCCTGTTCTGTTGTGGGAAAACTGCCGCAGTCCAGGTAGTAGGATTGCATGGCCGCTTTATAATGCTCAAGCGTTTGCCTGGCAGATGTTTCCCTTGCAAGTTCCATGATTCGTGCCGCCGAGATTCCTGCCCCTGCAGAGAGAAGCGCTCCGATTGCAAGTACCGCAAGCGTTTCAATGAATGTAAAACCGCTGCAATGATTGCCTTGCCTAGAATTCTTTCCATTTGGATACCCCCGTTTTTTTGTTCTGATTTTTTTCATAAGTCCTCCGTAAAATATCAGCTAGATTCCATATTCAAACAAAGCCGGCATAACAACCGTCTTTAATAAGAGCGTTATGTAAATTGCAAGAGCGGTCATGGAAAGTGGTTCCGTCATTTGCAAAAAGACTTTTGACCACTCTTCATTTTTCTTTTCAAGGCTTTCGCAAATTGAATTTAATGCCTTGTCTGCCCGTCCTGACTGTTCTGCAAGTTCTATTTGCAAAAGAAATTCTTCCCCAAACCTTTGGCATGCTTTTGATGCCTTGTGTCCGTGTTCTAAGTCGCAAAGGGCTAGAATGATCTGCTTCTTTAACTTTTTGTTTTCTCTAGTGGCAAGAAGGGAAGTTTTTAGCGCGTTGTAAAAGTCCACTCCTGATGAGCTAAGAAAGTTTAGTATCTTAAAAGCATCCACACATTCCTCTCTGGAAAAAAGATTTTTTATTGCAAAAAAGAAAGTGATGATGCATGCGAGTAAGAATAAATTTGCGCTTATGCATCCCCGAATTGCATTTTTTTTGTAGAGGTCAAAGTTAAATTTTCCGCTTATGTTTGGAATTATGTTTTTTCCGAATGCCATGAGCAGAATGCAGCCTGTCATTGCTACGAGCGTTACAAAGACCGGGTAAATAATTGAATAGATGAGTTTTTGCTTTTTCTGCCTTAGAGCGTATTCCCTGTGGTATAAAAATTCAAATACTTTTTTTATGCTGCCACCCTTTTGTGCACAGGAAACAAATGCTCCGTATATGGAATTGAATTCTATTGAGGAACACTTTTGCAAAGCTACGGAAAATAAAGATCCCTGCTGAAGGTAAAGCTCTATTTCTTCTGCGGCCTTGCGTACAGCCTTTTTTGCAGACTTCATCTTTTGAATTATGCAAAGGGCTTTTGAAAGTGCTATGTCTGATTCCAAAAGTGAATTAAGAATTTTTACAAACAAAAATCTGTTTTTATTTGCCATTTATAACCTCTATCTCTGCTTCTAGCTTTCCTTGGACCAGCCTTTGAGAAACGATTCCCCTTATGACTTCTTCTACCAGTGAAGGAGTTTCGCCAAGGTTTATAAGACGGAGTTTTGCCTGAGCAATGTTTCCTGTGTGCAGGGTTGCAAAGACAAGGTGACCTGTAAGAGCGGCTTGGAGTGCGACTTTTGCGGTAAGACTGTCTCTTATTTCTCCAATAAAAATTACATCCGGATCCTGCCTAAAAACTCTTCTTAGTGCGTCTGCAAAGTCCATGTCGTGTCCCGGCTGAACCTTAACCTGTGTGACTCCTGGTAAGACATATTCCGGCGGGTCTTCCAAACTGATTATTTTTTTTGTGTCGCATTCGCTCTTTCTTATTTCCTCAAGAATTGCCCCTGCCGTGGTTGACTTTCCTGAACCAGTAGGACCGCAGATAAGGATAAGCCCGTTTGGCAGCTGGCAGAATTTTTTTAGCTTTTCAATTTGAATCTGGTCGTAGCCAAGTTTTTCTAGCGATAGGGGAGTCTTTGCAGAGTCTAGAATTCTTAGCACAACGGATTCGCTTTCTCCGCTTTGACCTATGCTTGGAAGGCAGGAGACGCGGATAAAAATGCTTTTGTTATTGCTGGAATTGAATGTGAACTGTCCATCTTGACCCCGCCTGTTTTCTACAACATTCATTTTTGCAAGCAGCTTTATTCTTTGGATAAGGGATTCTCGGCTTTTGTTTTCTAGGCTTGCGTATTTTCTTAGCTGACCCTTTATGCGGAATCGTACTTCTTCTGCTTCTATGTGAATGTCTGTTGCCCCCTGGTGCTGAGCGCTGAATATTAACCCAGAAAGCAAAGCGGATGCTTCGTTTTCTTCTTTTTCCTGAAGGTCTGAATTTTCTTTTGCTTCTGTTTCCGTGAAAAAGTTATTTGCGCTTAGTGAATTTTCTTTGCGTTCAAAAAGCTTGGAGAGCTTTAGGTTGAATTCTTCTTTTTTGATTTGCCTAAAATTTATTCCGCAAGTTTTTCCTGCAAAGTCTATGTTTGAATGGACTGCATGGCAAAGCCTTTCCTTTAGCTTTTCGTTTGAAGAATCCAAGAGACCGAATGTTATTGTGTTTTGCGGTTTGTTTGCTTCCAGAACGACTGTTCCGTTGTGAAGGCAGAATACCGGTGAAAGTGAAAAGTTTGTCTTTGCATCCTGCATTTAAAGCTCCTCTCTGTTTGAAAAGATGAATTTGTTCAAAACCCTTGTACTGAATTCTTTTTCTGATTCTTCTGCTTCTTTTTGCATCTCTTTTTCTGGAACTGCTTTTGCTTCCTTTTCGTTCTTTTCCCAATGGGGAACAAGATAGATTACAAGCTCCGTGTTTTCCTTTGTTCTTTTATGGGATTTAAAGAGCCATCCTATTACTGGAATCTTTGAAAGAAGTGGTGTCCTCTCTTCTACGAGGGAATCTTCGTTTTGCAGAAGTCCGCTTAGAATTACAGGTTCTCCGCTTTTGCCAAGTACTTCCGTTGTGATTGTCTTTTCGCTTGTTGGAGGGGGATTTCCTGTCTTGGATGAAAGGTCTGCACCCTGCCTTGAAACACATGCGGCAACTTTGCTTGTTATCATTCCGTCTCCGCTTACCCAGCCTGTTATGTCTATTGTAAGACCGGAAACTATTTCTCGTGTGATTCCTGAGTAGACGGGTTTTCCTGTTTCCGGATCGAGGTTGTTGTCCCTGTAGCGGTAGGTGTTTGTGTTTTTGAAATTTATTG
>JAGACC010000209.1 GCA_017614295.1 Treponema sp. | reverse complement strand
ACAAAATATATGAAAATGAAGCCTCTCAAGGTGGTGGTATCTACGTTTCTAGTGGTACAGTAAAGCTTATATTGGATTCCGACTCTAAAGACCATGATAATTCTACTGCTGTAGGAAATGGCCCTCTTTGCTATATAGCTAGCGGAGTAACAATCCTAGCCGACAGCAGAATAAACACGAACACCTATACAGTAGATTCTGTTGTAGATGCAACCATCAAATATTAACACACCCTACCAGTACAGAATAGCAAAAATCTGCTAATTAAACTTTGTTTTTGGTTCTCAGTCCACAGGCCGTGCTAATGAAAATTCGGACATCGATTTAGGAGTTAGGGGTTTGCCGTCCTCGGTATTCTTTGAAATTCATTATGATTTAGAGCAAGCTTTGCGTATGCCTGTTGACCTAGTAGATTTTGATTTTCAAAGTGACTTTTTTGAACTCTTAAAACGTGTTGGAGAATTAAAAGTATTGGATGTTAAAAATAATATTCACCACCCCACCTACGCCGCCATGGAGCCCCTTTAGTCCCGCGCAAGCGGGATGAGGGTTACCGAAGGGCGAAACGGCGGTGGCGCAAAGAAATGTCTGTCGAGTTAGCCAGGCAATGAATGGTAGAGCAATCAGGACTTCGTCCATAAAGACTCCGTCCACAATGACTACCATCCTAAAAAGTTTTCAGCTTACGCCGCAAGACATTCGTTCAGCTGCTTTCTAATTTGGCTTTCGTCGTAACCTTTGCCAATGAATACAATCTGGTTCATGCGGTCGCCGTATTTTTCGTCCCAGGAAAAATATTCGTCGTCGTAGTTTTCCATTAGCTCTTTTTTGCCTTCACCGTCCTGCATGGCGGCAATCCAGACGGCATATCCTGTTACAGTGGCGTTGTGTCCGGCCTGTTCAAAAAGAATTACTTCCTTGTCGTTGTCGCTAAACCACATGTAGCCCTTTGCACGGATAAGCTCCTGGGGATAGTTCTTTTCCATAAAGTCAAAGAATTTCTCGCGGTTAAAGGGACGGCGCTCTTCATACACAAAGCTTGAGATTCCGTATTCATCGGTACAGCTTTCGTTTCCTTCCTGATTCAGCGTGCGCTCAACCGCAGAAGAATCCCTTACCTTTTCAAAGTCAAAGTGCTGTCCTTTTAGAATGAGGCTACTGTCCACCTTTCCGTTTACACATTCAATTATTTCTGCTTCCGGCTGCAGCTGGCGGATTACACCTTTTACTTCTTCAACTTTTTCCGCATCCAAAAGGTCGCACTTGTTCAAGAGGATTGTGTCGCAGAATTCAATCTGGTCAATGATAAGGTTTGTTATGTCTGTGTCATCAAGGCCGTTTTGGTCCTTGCCGCTGTTGTGCCTTACCAGTGCAGAAAGAAATTCCCTGTAAATGCGGTCTGCGTCAACAACGGTAACAACAGAACTTAGGTATGCGCTGGTTATATCCTTTTCCTGTTCCGCATAAAGAAAGCCACCCGCTATGGAAGATGGGTCAGAAATTCCGGATGCTTCCACAAACACTGCTTCCACGTCCTTGTCTTCTGCAACCCGCTGAACCTGTTCAATAAATTCGTCGCGCAAAGTACAGCATATACAGCCACCCTGCATTTCCACAAGCTTTGACTGTTCTACCTTTGCACCGTTTTTTAAAAGCCTGGAGTCTACATTTATTTTGCCCATGTCGTTTACAATCAAGGCTATCCTGCGCTTTTCCTGCTTTAGAAATTCGTTAAGCACAGTTGTCTTGCCCGAGCCCAAATATCCTGTTAAAAGGATTACCGGTTTTTGAGATGTATTTGCCATTTTGTTTTTTTCCTAAAAGAGTGTCGTTATCGAATCAAACTATGTCATTCTGGGCCCCGACCCGGAATCTGTATAAGGTAAAGGTTTGTCTTATACAGACCCTGAAGCCATATCCGTAGCAAGTGCGTGCGAATATGGCGTAGCCGTTCAGGGTGACCGTTAATTGTTGTTCGATATACTAGTTAAGAGCCTTCTTTAGCACTTCAAGGTTTGCCTGCATAGACTTAAGGTAAGTTGCGACACCCTTAACAGCCTTTGCATCTGTTGCCTGCATTGAATCCATAACAAGTATGCCACGGTTCTTATTCTTAGAATTTTTGTTTACCGTCTTTGCAATCTTCTGATCAGAATTTTCAATTACAAGCAGATTGTTTACGCCAAGCTGGTCGCTCTTGTTTGCAAGGAACATTACGGTTTTAAAGCTTGCTTCTGTTTCTGCAGAACATCCAACAAAGGCAGCAAAGTAGTCAAGGCCGTAATCGTCTACCAAATAGCGGAATGGAAAGCGGTCTGCAAACACAAGTGTCTTCTTGGAAGCAGCCTTTACCGCGCTCTCGTACTGGGCATCCAAAGCGGCAAGCTGTTTGTTGTATGCCAAGCAATTTGCCTTGTAACTTGCAGCATTTTTTGCATCCGCTTTCTGCAAAGCCACACTTATAGCAGATGTTAAAAGCTGGGCGTTGCGCAAAGAAAGCCAAACGTGTTCATCAAGTTCCTCTTCTTCCTCGTCATCATCGTGATCGTGGTCGTGGGCATCGTGATGTTCAGCGTCGTGATCATGTTCGTGTTCAGCTTCCATGCCTTCTTTTATTTCTTCTGCCTTTGCCCTGTCGCCCATAACTTCCATCATGTTAACAACCTGAATGTTCTTATTGCGTACGTTCTTAAGAGCATCCGTAACCCAACCGTCGCTTTCTCCACCAACATATATAAAAACATCGCTTTCGGAAATCTTTACTATGTCCTGAACCGTTGGCTGGTAGCTGTGCAAATCCACACCCTTAGAAAGAAGCATAGTCAAATCCACATCGTTCTTGCCAATAACCTCTTTTGCCCAGTCATAAGCAGGAAAAATTGTTGCCACAACCTTTATCTTTGAACCATTCTTTGAATTTGCCTTTGCGCTTGTCTTTGCGATTGCCATTGTGCCAATACCGGCAAGTAAAATAATAGAAGCAAATGCTGCTGTAAAAATCTTTTTCATTTTTTTCTCCATAAAATCTGTGTATTAAAATTCTTTTTCTGGACCCGCCTTTATTTGCTAACCCGCTTTCCAGGGTTTCGGCTTTCGCCTCCATTGCCTGCGGCAACCCGCTGCGCGGGCCCTTCCAATCGGGGGTAGGTCTCTTTTGTAAAAGGTCAGCTTTTTGGGAAAAGTCAATTGTTCTTTCGAATCTTCTTGGAAACAGGAGTTTCTCCGCATATATACAAATGGGAAAGGAAAAGTATAAAAATTAATGATGGAAGAACCGAATGCAAAAAGCCCTGAGTGTTAGCAGGATTTTCTACGGAAGCCAAAGTATTCTTTGCACTTTGAATTAAAAGACAAACCGGGCAGTCATCACCAGAACATTCGTGTCCCGCATGAATTAAATCTGACCCCAAAAGAAGAACAAAAGACAAAAGGGCAAGCAAAAAAATAAAACGGCTATTCTTCATTCTTACCTTCCCCCCTTTTGCTGCATTTTTCGCATATCCCGTAAAAGACCGTTCTTAGGGCATCAACCTTAAAACCCTTCTTCTTAGCAAGAAAGTTCTGCATCTCATAAAGCTCAGAGCTGTCCAAATGAATCAAAGTGCCACATTCCTCGCATTTAAGATGAAAGTGCCCGCTCTTTTCCTTACAGCCCTTGTCCCCAACATATTCAAAACACGACGCCGAATGTTCATCAATAAAAATCTTAAGGACATCCCCTTCCCTAACCATCTTTTCAAGATAGCGGTAAACAGTAGCCGGACTTACCCTTATATCCTTTGATTCAAAATGCGAACAAATTTCTTCCGCAGTAAAATGCTTTCCTTGCATCTGCTTTAGGTAAGAGGTCAATAGTTCCTGCTGCCTTGTCTTGTATTCCGCTTTCATAAGCCCTTAATTTGAGAACGATTTTCAAATTATACCAAAAACAATTTTTTGTCAATATGAAAATGGTTCTCAAATTGGGGCTTCCGGAGTAGCAACATTTAAAAGCCCATAGTCTTCGCTTATGGAATATTGTACCGGTTGTTTGGCTTGATCTGTCGCACCTTCATATTCAGAAAGGTTGTCCGTCCAAAGCTCGCACTGGTTAATTACGGTTTTAAGAGCATCCTCCTGTCCTTCCGGCGGATAGCGGTATTTCTTAAGCAGCTTCTTTACAATCATTCGCATTTTGGCACGGGCAGATTCCTTCTTTTGCCAGTCAATTGTCTTGTTTTTGCGCAGGGTTTCGGTAAGTTCCCGGGTAAGGGACACCAATTCTTCATCGGAATAAAAATCTTTTACCGCTTCGGGTTTTGTTAGGGCATCATAAAAGGCAAGCTCTTCTTCGCTAAGCCCCAGTTTGTTTCCCTCTTCGCTTGCGTGGAGCATCTCTTTTGCAAGTTTTAAAAGCTCCTGTATTACTTCCTCGTTTGTCAGCATTCCGTTAAGATAGCGGTTCAAGGTCTGCTGAATAATTTTACTAAAGGCTTCCGATTTTACAAGATTAGTGCGCTTGTAAACTTTTACCTGTTCATCAATAAGTTTTTTAAGCATTTCCACCGCAAGGTTTTTCTCTTTCATCTTAGAAATGTTTTCCAGGAAGGCTGGGTCAAAGAGATTTACCTTTTCGCCAACATCAGAAAAAAGATTTATAACCCCGTCGGATTTTACAGATTGTTTAAGAAGTTCATTTATCCGCTCATTGATTTCTTTGAGAGAGAATTTCTTTCCGCTTGGATTATACAAAAGCCGCATTACAAGAACACGGACAGACTCAAAGAAAGCAGCTTCAAGGCGCATTTGCTCTTTTACCATTGAAGAACAAAGTGAAAGGGACTGTTTTAGCATAAGGGCTTCTTTTACAAAGGCCTGCTTCTGTTCTTCCTTGTCCGGTGCAACAATAAAGTTTACCGCCCCGCTGATTATTTGTCCACGCTGTAACTCAGAGCCATCATAGAAGGGAGTGTAATCGTAGCCAAAGAAAAGATTCTGGCAGACTTCGAGTTTTTCCTGGAACTTAGGATAGGCACGCTTTGCAACATCCATCTCGCCATAATTCTTGCGGTCGCGGACGGTGTAGTCATTCATTGCCTGTTTTAGCGCACTT
>JAGACC010000208.1 GCA_017614295.1 Treponema sp. | reverse complement strand
TTGTGGTTTAACATTCCGTCCGTGGTAAGAATAAGAAGGCCTTCCGTGTCTGCGTCCAAGCGTCCAATTGAACTTAGCTCGCCACGCTCAAACCTTCTAAGGGCTTCATCCTCCAAAAAAGAAAAAACCGTAAGATGCATTCCGCTCCTGGTGGAACAGACGGAACCCGCAGTTTTGTTCATCATTATGTAAAGCTCTTTTTTTATCTCTAGGGGAATCCCGTCCACGGAAATAACGTCTTCTGCTGTGTTCACCCTTGTCTTTCCGTCCGTAACAACCTTACCGTTTACGGCAACGCACATTTTGTGGAGCATACCTTTAACACGGCTCCTTGTGCCAAAACCGTTGTTGCTGAGAACCTTATCCAAGCGTGAAATTTCTTCTTTTGCCATCGCCATATTCTAGCAGAAAAGCCAATAAAACACAATCGGAATAAAACTCTTTGCATAAAAAGGCACGGCAGGGATTGGGTCAGGCAAAGCCTGCCCTTGGAGTTTTCTTACGAAAACTCCCCTTCACAAAAGCAAGCACGGCAGGGATTGTAGGGGCGCGGAACGCGTTGCCGTTAGGCAATGGAGCCGGGAGGCGGAACCCCGGAAAGCCCACATACAAGACATAAAAGTTAGCGGAAAGAAAGTCTGTAAGAAAAGCATCTGCCGCAGAAAATTAAGAAAAATTATTTTGTTGTAAAAGGCGCGACAATTCGTTATAATCCATAGCACTATGGCTTTTTATGATTCCTTTGACGTTGCTGTTGTAGGCGGAGGTCACGCCGGTATAGAAGCTTCACTTGCTGCTGCGAGGATGGGGCTAAAGACAGTTTTGATAACTCAGACAGTCGATTCGATCGGGCGCATGAGCTGCAACCCTTCGATAGGTGGCATTGCTAAAGGAAACATCGTCCGCGAGATAGATGCCTTGGGCGGAGAAATGGGTAAGCTTATTGACCGCTCAATGATTCAGTTCAGGATGCTTAACAAAAGCCGTGGTCCCGCAGTTCAGGCTCCAAGAAGTCAGGCGGATAAAATAACATATTCCATTTTGGCTCGTCGCACTCTGGAAACAACCCCCAACCTCTGCACGCTTATGGACACCGCTGTAGACATTCTTACTGATGCCTCTTCCACACCACTTCCGGAAGGTAGTGACAGTTCAAGCGAATACGGTTCAATTCCCGGAGAAAAAAGGGGAAGCCCTTCATACGAATATGCAACGGATGCTGCAAAAAGCGGAATGCGCCAGAAGGTAATCGGCATTGTTACGGAAAGGGGAAGGGTAATTCCTGTTCGCTCTATAGTTCTTACAACCGGTACTTTTTTGGGAGGCCGCATATTTATTGGTGAATTTGATGCACCGTGCGGACGCTTGGGAGAAGCTGCAGCCTTTGGACTTACGGAAAGCCTTAACCGCTTGGGCTTTACAACAGGACGCTTAAAGACAGGAACACCACCCCGCATCCTCCGCCACACGGTTGACTTTTCCAAGTTTGAACTTCAGAACGGGGACGAGGAAGTAATACCCTTTAGCTTTGACGATGAATCCGTTGACCGCCCGATGGTTCCATGCCATCTTGTTTACACCAACGAAGAAACACATAAAATCATAAGGGACAACATTGGCCGTTCTCCGCTTTATTCCGGAAAGATTCACGGTGTTGGGCCGCGCTACTGTCCTTCCATAGAAGACAAGGTAATGCGCTTTGCAGACCGTGAGCGCCACCAGCTTTTTGTTGAACCGGAGGGTCTCGATACAGACGAGATTTATCTTAACGGATTAAGCTCCAGTTTGCCGGAAGAAGTTCAGGATGCATTCCTCCGCACGATGAGCGGTTTTGAAAACTGCGTTGTTTCAAGGCCCGGTTATGCGGTTGAATACGACTACGTTGAACCTACACAGCTTTTTCCTTCGCTGGAGACAAAAAGGGTAGCGGGACTTTTTAACGCTGGACAGATAAACGGAACTAGCGGTTACGAGGAAGCTGCAGGACAGGGGCTGGTCGCAGGAATTAACGCAGGTCTTTACGCAAAAAGCCACAGGGAATTCTGCGGTCCGCTTTGCAATGCCGATTCTTCATTCGGTGCAAGTCCTTCTAGCGGTGAATCTGGGCACTTCCAGCCAAAGCCAGTCTTTAACTCCGACGAACTTAAAAACTTTGCGGAAATTTCTGTTCGCGAAACTTCTGCCCTTTCTGCAAAACTTGAGCAGACGCAAAAAGATGCCGGCTTTGAAAACTTCCGTTCAATTCCGCAGTACAAGCCGCTTGTTCTTGGAAGGGATGAAGCCTACATCGGTGTCCTAATCGACGACCTTGTAACGCTTGGAACAAAAGAGCCTTACCGCATGTTTACAGCCCGTGCAGAATACCGCCTTAAGCTGCGACACGACACAGCGGACAGACGTCTCCGCGCAAAAGGATTTGAAGCTGGACTCATAAGCCAAGCCCAGATGGATGCCCTCAACAAAAAATACGCGGCAGTAGAAGAAGCCCTTTTGCTCTTGGAAAAAAATCCCGATGCACAAAACCCCGGAAACTTTACCGCAATCGAATGGACGGAAGCCCAGGAAGATTTTAAGTACCGCTACTACATTCAAAAGCAGGACGCCCGCGTTGCAAAAATGCACAAAATGGAAAAGGCAAAAATCCCCGCCGACTTTGACTACGGAGCAATCCCAGCCCTCAGTGCAGAAAGCCGCGCAAAACTGGAAAAGGTCCGTCCGCTCACACTGGGCCAGGCAAGCCGCATCTCTGGCATCCGCAATAGCGACATCATGCTCTTGATGGTCTACTTGAAGTAGCTTAGCCCTAAATTATTTTCTTTTCTGGGCGCATTTTTGCTTCGCAAAAACCAGGCTATCCGTGGTTCCGCGTCTTGCGCGCTCCATTCCTCCACTCCCTCCGGTCGCTCCGGAACAAGCCTTCGGCTTGCCACTCCTATCCTTTGCGCGTGGTAACAGCGTGGTTGCTTTTTGTACTACGGCGATTGCATTTACAGTTTTCCGTCATGCTGAACTTGATTCAGCATCTGTTGGTGTTCGCAAAAAGACATAGCCCCTGAAACGAGTTCATGGTGACATTATTGGCTTTCAAAATTAGGTAAATGCTGTCACACAGTTCTGCTACCTTGTATGCTTGTGGCTTGTGGTGTATAATACTAATTGTAAGGAGGGCTTATATGAACGATATAGTAGAACGGACTCAAGTTATGGAACTCGTCCAAACGTTACCAGCCGAGCAGGTGCGTTATGTACTGAGGGTCATTCAATCTTTGCCACGTAAAGAGACCTCCTCTTCCCGCTGCAATTTGCGTGGACGCTTCGCAAGCTATGCAAATCCAGAACTCCGCGCAAGGGAAAAAGAAGCTTGGGCTCTTGCAGTGGAGGAAAAGCAAGCTTGACTTTGTAGATTGCATCCTTGCAGCCTATTCTGTTTCTGATGGTGTGCAGATATTTTCTTTTGATAAAAAACTAAATAATTTTATTTTGCAAAAGTCCGAAGGAAGTTGAATTGGATAACTTCATTTTTCGCATGCAAGTTGAGCCTAATCCTCTATAAGGTCATGTTCCGCATAAGAAAAACTACATCCTAAAAATCCGCGAGTTGGTCAGCAGGATGTTTCCGTCGTCGGTAACAAGGACGTCGTTTTCTAG
>JAGACC010000207.1 GCA_017614295.1 Treponema sp. | reverse complement strand
TCATACAAATCCTTGGCGGACTTTTGCATAGTCTTTACATTCATCTTTCCCCTGCTCTTTTGGCTTCCGTAGTAGTCTACAGAAAGGAAAGGACATCCAAATGCTCCTCCGTACATTCCCACCGAATTGTAGGCAATATACATTGAGCCTCCAAAGAATAGGACTACGCTGTCTGATTTTGAATCCAGGTTGTAGCCATAGCCATAAAGCTCTTCCTTGCCAACCGCTTTTATTTCTAGCTCTATGGGTTCATATTTAACTTCTTTGAATTTACGGTCGCCTTTATAAAAGGAATAGGAAATAAACTGTATAACCGCATCACTTGCAAAGAATACGATTAGGACAATCATGATTATCTTTAGTACGGCATAGGCAACGCTCACTCTTTTCTTCTCCATACAAACCCGCCTCTTTGACTTTTTACTTTGGGTCAAACTCTTAGCATAAAGTGCGAAAAAAACATACGGTAAACAAAAAAACCGCCCGTATTAGGGGCGGTCTTGCCAAACAAGTATTCGTTAGGCTGAAGGAGCTTCTTCTGCAGCAGGAGCTTCTGCGGCAGGTGCAGCAGCGGCAGCAGCTTTCTTTGCTACTTTTGCTTCTGCACGGGCTTTGTTCTTCAAGTTAGCTTTACAGAATTTGCAAATCTTTACCTTCTTTCCGTCAACTTCCTGTTCGTAAAGGGTCTTAATCTGTTCTGTACCGCAAATGCCGCAAACGCCACGGCCATGATTTGGTTCTTTACGGATACCTGTTCCACGATGTGCTTTAGACATGGCTTACTCCTTTGCAGCTTCAGCTTTTTCAGCCTTTGCTTTCTTTGTAGACTTTTTTTCGTTCTTTTCAGCATCTGGTTCCGGAAGCTTGTAATCTACCAGCTCAAGAATTACCATTTCTGCTGCATCGCCCTGGCGGAATCCCATCTTCAAAACGCGTGTATAACCACCGTTGCGTTCCTTCATGCGGGGACCAAGCTCTGTGAACAATTTGTTCAAGATTCTTTCGTCTGCAATAAATTTTGCTGCAATTCTTCTGTTGTGAACTGTATCAACCTTTGCGCGAGTAATCAGTTTCTCGGCATACCTACGAGCTTCAGCAGCCTTTGCTTTTGTAGTAGTAATGCGTTCATACTTAAACAAAGAGGCTACCATATTGCGTAACATTGCACGGCGGTGTGCAGATGTGCGTGAAAGCGGATTAAATCCAATTTTATGATTCATTCGTTTCGTCCTTCTGTTTGCGTAACACAACATCCTTTACATGGCTATAATCAGTCATGCCTAAAGACAAACCGCGCTCGGCCAATTTTTCCTTGATTTCCTCAAGGCTCTTTTTTCCAAAGTTACGGGTCTTTGTAATGTCGTCTTCCGTTTTCTTGGTTAATTCACCCAATGTGTGAATATTTGCATTCTTAAGACAGTTTGAACTACGCACAGACAGCTCAAGGTCTTCCACCTTAGTATCGAGCAACTGGCGGATTCTTGTGTCACCTTCTTCACCATCATCGCTAGAAGAATATTCGCTTTCGTTAAAGTTAACAAAAATTGCGAAGTAGTCTTTTGCAATCTTTGCAGCGTCAGCAAGTGCATCTTCCGGGCTAATAGTTCCGTCGGTCCAAATCTCAAGAATTAACTTGTCATAATCGTTGCGCTGACCAACACGGCATGGTTCAATAGAATATTTTACCTTTGGTACCGGAGTAAAGATACAGTCCATTGGAATTGTTCCAACAATTTCCAGATAGCGTTCATTTACTTCAGCAGGCACATATCCTCTGCCGCAGTCAACCTGAATGTCAAATTCAAGATGAGCACCTTCCATCATAGTAAAGAGCTCAAGTCCCTTTGTCATGATTTCAAGCTGCCCTTCTTTTTCAAGGTCTTCACTTTTTACAGTACCAGGTCCCTGAAATTCGTAGTGGATTGTATCCTGTTCAACATCCCGAGGCAAGCGCAAACGTATTTGTTTTAAGCTGTTCAAGACTTCCAGCGTATCTTCGGAAATATTCGGTATTGATTCGAACTCTCCGGAGATAAGATGTGGAACTCCATCTGCGTCATAAGAACTAATCTGAACTGCGGAAATTGCGTATCCCTGAATAGAAGAGAGCAATACGCGGCGCAAGGTATTACCTACCGTTGTACCGAAGCCCGGTTCAAAAGGATAAGCAGTAAACTTACCGTAGTTTGGATTCTGCTCCTGATGCTCAAATGTTATGCCTTTCGGTTTTTTAAACCCCTTAAGGAGATTTTTGCGAGCCATCTGAACTCCTTATTAATTGGGAAAGTCTTTTTGCCGACCTTCCTTTTAAATCAGCGCTGCAATAAAACTTGTTAAAGATTTACTGCATAAACGCTCATTAAGTTCATTCTGAATAACAGCAAGCTGTAAGACAGCCATTCTGCCGTATTCCCTAATTCAACACAAATCCTGATTACATGCGGCGCGTCTTGCGCGGGCGGCATCCATTGTGAGGAATTGGAGTAGTATCAGAGATAGACTTTACCTTAAGGCCTAAAGTTCCAAGAACACGAATCGCATTTTCGCGACCGATTCCAGGTCCCTTTACAAACACATGAACTTCACGCAAACCGTAGCCAGCTGCGCGCTGAACTGCAGTTTCTGCAACAGACTGTGCTGCAAACGGAGTAGACTTCTTTGCCCCGCGGAATCCCAAGCCACCAGAAGAAGCCCAAGAAATTGCGTTTCCACGAAGGTCTGTAATTGTCACAATTGTGTTGTTGAAGGTTGCCTGAATGTAAACATTACCTTCAAATACACTCTTTTTCTCTTTTCTTTTTTTGCTGTTAGAATTTGTTGCTGCTGGCATTATTTACCTCCGCTTAAGCCTTCTTCTTGTTGGCAACTGTCTTCTTCTTACCCTTGCGAGTACGAGAATTTGTACGGGTGCGCTGACCGCGTACTGGAAGACCCTTGCGATGGCGGCTGCCACGGTAGCTTCCGATGTCAATCAGGCGCTTAATGTTAAGACCGATCTCTGTGCGGAGACGACCTTCTGTCTTGTAGTTGTCATCGATAGCTTTGCGGATTTTAGCCAGTTCGTCTTCTGACAAATCGTTAATCATTCTTCCGGGTTCTGTGCCGGTAAGTTCGCAGATGTGCATTGCCGCTGAACGGCCGATTCCGTAGATATAAGTCAAAGCAATCTTTACTTGCTTGTTTGGGAGGTCAACTCCCGCAATACGTGCCATCAGTTACTCCTCAACCCTGTCTCTGCTTATGCTTTGGGTTAGAACAGATAATGCGGATAATTCCGTTTCTCTTGATAACCTTACACTTGTCGCAAATGGGCTTTACACTGGTTCGTACTTTCATAAAAAGTCCCCCTGGTAATACAGTGATAGTAATTCTATTGAATCATGGCAGTTCGAAGTAAAATCGCTTCTATATATAGAAGATTGTTTACCATGAACTACAATTCAATACCACCGCTCCAACATAGAAGCGGTGTATTAATATATCATATATTACCAAATTTAATCTAGTCCTAACCGCAGAAATTCTTAACTTTTTGCTAAAGTTTTCTATAAATTACGCGGTTTTAAGCCTTTCTTTGTGAATCCATCGTGGTGATGCATCTTAAGCAAGGCTTCTACCTGGGCCATTGTATCAAGGTCAACGCCAACAATAATCAGCAGTGAAGTACCACCCATGAGCATTGCAACTTCCTGGGGGAACTTGAATACAATCTGAATAATTGTAGGGATAACTGCAATCAATGCAAGATACAACGAACCGGGAAGTATCAGACGGTTCAACACCTTCTGAAGATATTCCTCAGTTTTGTCTGTTCTGATTCCTGGAATGGAACCACCGTTTTCGCGGATTTGCTTTGCGATCTCTGTGGGGTTCAGGGTTACCTGTGTGTAGAAGTATGCAAAGAAAATGATCAACAGAACTTCGATTGCGTTATAAAGAATTCCGAGAGGATTGAGTGCAACAGAAACTTTGCTGAGCCATGTAGCCCTGCTAGCCATACCGGTTGCGAGCTGCAAAGGCAAAGTCAAGAATGCAGATGCAAAAATTATCGGAATTACTCCAGACGGATTGATCTTAAATGGTATATATGTACTCTGTCCGCCATACATCTTACGACCAACAACACGCTTGGCGTAGTGCACGGGGATTTTGCGCTCACCAGACTGCTCATAAACAATCAGTCCAATAATTGCAAGGTACATAAAGAAGGCAACGATAACGAATACGATGTTAACGCCGTTTGTTCCTTCCCTAACCTGGTTAATCAAACCCCAAATTGCTCCTGGCATACGGGCTACGATACCAGCAAGAATCAGAACGGAAATACCGTTTCCAACTCCGTGTGCAGTAATCTGATCGCCTATCCAGACGGTTATCATGGAACCTGTTGTAACCGTAAGGATTGCCAGAATATTGAAATGAACTTTGTCCAGTACTATCACTCCAGGAACCTGCTGGTTGATAGAATCAGCATAAACAGTGATTACCGCAGACTGAATGATACAAACAAAGATTGTACCGATTCTAGTCCAAGCGGCAACCTTCTGCTGACCGCCTTCTTCCTGCGCGATTCTTTTGAGTGACGGAAAAATGACAAGCGCGAGCTGAAGGATAATCTGTGTAGAGATGTAAGGCATAACACCCAACATGAACACAGAGAAACGCTCAAACGCGCCGCCTGCAAAAAAGTCCATATAATTGGCAAAAGCGCTTTCCGCGGTATTTCCCAAACTTTCAAAATAACGCAGAAGCAACGATGCGTTAATGCCCGGAATAGTCAAAACGCTTCCCAGGCGGAATATAGCCAGAATGAACAAAGTAAAGAGAAGCTTTGAACGCAACTCTTTAACTCTGAAAACATTTACTACAGGATTGCTTGCCATTTTTCACTCCACGTCTTATTTTGTTTCAGCTTTTGCTTTGTCGGCTTCTTCTGCAACTTTTACGCTGCCGCCAGCCTTTTCAATCTTCTCTTTAGCAGAAGCAGAAACTTTATCAACGTCAATATTAAGCTTCTTGGTAATGTCTCCATCACCCAAGATCTTAATAAGAGTCTTGTTCTTAGAGAGCAATCCCTTAGCCTTAAGAGACTCGCGGTTTACCGTTTCTCCGTCAGCATACTTTTCTTCCAACTGCTTCAAGTTGAAAATAGAGAATTCCTTCTTAAAGCGAGCATTAGAAAAACCTCTGCGGGCAATGCGGCGATACAAAGGCATCTGACCGCCTTCAAAGCCAACGTACGGAACTGCGCTACCGCTTCTTGACTGCTGGCCCTTGTTACCCTTACCGGCAGTAGAACCAAGTCCTGATGAAGAACCACGGCCAACTCTGCGTTTAGGTCTATTTGCACCTTCCGGCGCATGCAACATAAAATCTGACATTAGTCAATCTCCTCACATTTTACAAGGTGTGCAACTGCACTAACCATGCCTCTTACAGAAGGATTGTCTTCATGTTCAACAACAGAATTAATCCTCTTAAGACCAAGACTGCGTACCGTGGCACGCTTAGCAGGCTTCTGCCCGATAACGCTTCTAATCAATTCAATGCGTAACTTCTTTGCCATGATTAACCCCACATCTCTTTAAGAGTCTTTCCGCGGTTCTGAGCCACTTCGCGGGCGTTCATAAGCTTGCTTACTGCATCAAAAGTTGCACGGACAACGTTTACAGAAGTCCTTGATCCCTGTGACTTAGAGATAACATCAGTTACTCCGGCTGCATCCATTACTGCGCGAACAGCACCACCTGCGATAACTCCTGTACCAGGGCAAGCAGGCTTGAGCAAAACGGATGAACTCTTGTATTTACCGATAATCTCGTGCGGAATTGTTCCGTTCTTCAAAGGAACTCTAGAAAGATTTGCCTTTGCGCGGTCAATGCTCTTTCTAATAGCTTCCGTAACATCGTTAGCCTTTCCGAATCCGTAGCCAATACGGCCTTTCTGGTCGCCTACGACTGTAAGGGCAGAGAAAGCCATGCGGCGTCCACCTTTTACGGTCTTTGAAGTGCGGTTCAACTTTACAAGTTTTTCAACGAATTCATCGGCCGGTTTTCTTTCAGCGCGTCTCTGGCGTTCGTTTTCCATAACCACTCCTAAAATTCAATCCCGGCTTTGCGGGTAGCGTCTGCAAGAGCTTTTACAACACCGTGATAGAGGTAACCATTGCGGTCGAACACAACTTTGCTTATGTTCTTATCCTTCAGGCGTGAACCAAAAGCTTCACCGAGTTTTGCTGCACTGTCGATGTTAGCCTTGAGTGCAATAAAATCCTTTTCCAATGTAGAGATGGAAGCAAGAGTCTTGCCTTCATCATCATTAATAGCCTGGACATAGAGGTTGCGTCCGCTCTTGTAAACTGTCATGCGAGGGCGTTCTGCAGTACCATAAATAGTCTTGCGGATGTGAATCTTTCTGTGAAGGCGTCTTCTTTGTTTATCGCTTAATTTCTTGAACATATCAATTCACCTTATTTTACACCAGTCTTACCGACTTTACGTCTGATAACTTCTGTTTCATAGCGAATACCCTTACCCTTGTAAGGTTCAGGTCCACGAAGCTTGCGTATATCAGCGCTGAACTGACCAACGAGCTGCTTATCGATACCAGCGATAGTAACTTTTCCGTCCTTATCTGCTGTTACAGTAAGACCTTCTGGAATGATTGCGATGAACTCATTGGAATATCCAAGGTTCATAACAAGTTCCTTGCCCTTAACTTCTGCACGATAACCAACACCAGTGATGATAAGTGTCTTTGAGAAACCGCTTGTTACGCCTGTTACCATGTTGGAAATGAGCCTCTGGTACAAACCGTGGGCTGCAGACGCATTCTTAGAGCCGTCAGAAGGATTCACAACAAGCTCAGAGCCTTTTACGTCAATCTTTACAAGGTTGTTGAACTTCTGCTTAAGTTCGCCTTTCGGTCCTTTAACAGATATAACATCACCGTCTACTTTTACAGTAACACCGCCAGGGATAGCGACAGGAAGTTTACCAATTTTTGAAGCCATTGTTTTCTCCTATTACCATACCGTGCAAATCAACTCGCCGCCAACCATCTTTTCAGATGCCTTTTTGCCAGTTGTAACACCAGTTGATGTTGAAATGATTAAAGTGCCGTAACCGTTGTAAACACGGGGCAAATCCTTATAGCCTGAATACACGCGGCGACCAGGTGTAGAAATCTTTTTCATACCGTGGATTACCGGTGCATTTGAATCATCATATTTCAAGAATACGCGGATTACATTGCGGCCGTCATCATCCTGAACCTTCTTAAAGTTCTTGATGTATCCTTCTGTCTTAAGGATCTTGACGATCTCAAGTTTCATCTTTGAAGTCGGTACGTCAACCTTTTCGTGACCGGCTCTTGCCGCGTTCTGGACTTTAGAGAGCATATCTGCTACTGGGTCTGAAGCTGCCATTTCTTTCCTCCTGCCACTACCAAGATGACTTTGTGACGCCTGGTAAAAGGCCTTCACTTGCTAATTTGCGGAAACAGATACGACAAATCTTAAACTTCCGCAAATATCCGTGTGGACGACCGCAAATCTGACATCTATTATATTTTCTAGTGCTGTATTTCGGAGTCCGCTGACATTTGATAATCAATGATTTCTTAGCCATGAGCTTGTTCCTTATTTCCTAAACGGCATGCCGAACTTGTCAAGAAGGGCACGAGCTTCGCTGTCTGTGCGAGCGCTTGTTACTATACTGACGTTCATACCAGAAATCTTGACGATTTTATCAAAGTCGATTTCCGGGAAGATAATCTGTTCAGTAATACCAAGAGAGAAGTTTCCGTGACCATCAAAGCCAGTAGCCTTGATTCCGCGGAAGTCCTTAACGCGCGGGAGTGCAACATTAATCAGACGATCGAGGAATTCATACATGATGTTTCCACGAAGGGTAACCATTGCTCCGATCTCCTGTCCTGCACGAAGTTTGAAATTTGCAATACTTTTCTTAGCTCTTGTCTTAACAGCTTTCTGGCCGGTAATCTGAGTGAGATCCGTAACTGCAGCATCAAGAAGTTTCTTATTCGTGAGAGCTTCGCCAACACCCATGCTAACAACAATCTTTTTGATTGCCGGAATCTGCATAACTGATGTATAACCCAGTTCCTTAAACAGTTCGGGGGCGTACTTTTCCTTATAGACTTTCTTAAGCCGTGGTACGTAATTTTCCATTACAGTTTTTCTCCACACTTGCGGCATACACGAATTTTTGTATCGCCGTCAATTTTATATCCTGCTCTAACAGGCTTGCCGCACTTTTTGCAAACAAGCATCACGTTAGAAATATCCAACGGGGCTTCAACTTCAGCAATTCCACCGGCATCCTGCGGGCTTCTTCTTTTGATAGCCTTCTTTACAAGGTTTGCACCGCCAACTATAACGCGGCAGTGTTCACCCTTTTCAAAGACACGCACGACTTCGCCGCGCTTGCCCTTGTCCTTTCCGGAAATGATTTCTACGTTGTCACCCTTATGAATCTTGCGGTTGATTTTCATGATTCACAAACTCCTTACAATACTTCCGGAGCAAGGGATATGATCTTCATGAAATCCATATCACGCAACTCACGGGCTACAGGTCCAAAAATACGTTTTCCCTTAGGATTCTTGTCTGCATCAACGATAACACATGCGTTATCATCGAAGCGGATGTAAGTTCCATCAGGACGGCGGTATTCCTTCGCAACACGAACGATAACCGCTTTCTGTACTGTTCCTTCTTTTATTGTAGATGTAGGAATGGCTTCCTTAACAGCTACCACAACGATGTCGCCAATACCTGCATAACGGCGGTGTGTTCCACCGAGAACCTTTATGCACTGAACCAATTTGGCTCCGGAGTTATCGGCAACAGTTAACTTTGACTGCATCTGAATCATAATCCAATACTCCTTAAAGCTTATTTGGCTCTTTCAATAACTTCAGCAAGGCGCCAGCACTTGTCTTTGCTGATTGGTGCGCATTCAACGATTCTTACTGTGTCGCCTTCGTGCGCATCATTCTTCTCATCGTGTGCCTTACATTTCTTGGTACGTGTAACGTACTTCTTGTAAAGGCTGTCCATTTTCTTTGTATCGATAGAAACAACGATGGTCTTATCCATTTTGTCACTAGTGACGATACCTACGAATGAACGTTTAGCACCTTTAGTTTTCTGTACTGTCTGTTCTTCCACGGGTCAGCTCCTAGTTTTTTGCAGCGATTGCTTCAACAGCAGCCTTTCTGAAGTTCTCCAGATCCTGCTGATGAATGAAAGTATTCAAGCGTGCGATTTCGCGGCGCATTGTACGTTTCTGCACTGGATTTTCTACATGTCCAACAACCGCCTGGAAACGGAAGTCCATGTATTTTCTCTTAAGTTCATCCCGCTTAGCAACAAGTTCGTTGTAAGACAGTTCCTTGTCCTTCTTTTTTTCGGATTTAGCCATATCTTACTCCTTATTCCACTGTTGGGCGGAATGCAACTTTTGTCTTGATTGGCAGTTTGCTTGCTGCGAGGTGCATAGCCTTTTCAGCAAGGTTCTTTTCAATTCCACCAACTTCAAACAGAATCATGCCTGGTTTGATAACGGCAGCCCAGAACTCTGGAGCTCCCTTACCCTTACCCATACGGGTGTCAGCAGGCTTCTTTGAAACAGGCTTGTCTGGGAATATACGAGTCCAAACCTGTCCCTGGCGGTTGATGCAGCGGTTGATTGCAACACGGGCAGCTTCAATGTGTCTAGCCTGAAGCCATACCGGTTCCATAGCAACAAGTGCTACATCACCAAAATCAATATAGTTATCGCGGGTAGCGTTTCCCTTTGGACGACCGCGCTGAACCTTGCGGTGCGCAACTCTTTTAGGACTAAGCATTTTCTACTTTTCCTCCATCAGATTTCGGAGCACGACCCTTGCGTTCACCATTCGAGCGTTCGCGGCGGGGCTTCTTAACGATGTCTCCTGCATCCTCGTTCTGCTCATGACCGTAGTTCATTCCGTTGTACACCCATACCTTCACACCGATTTTCCCGTATGAAGTAAGAGCTTCGAAGAAACCGTAGTCCATGTCAGCACGGAGTGTGTGCAGAGGAACTCTTCCTTCCTTGTGCTCTTCAGAGCGTCTCATTTCTGCTCCACCGAGACGTCCGGAAAGACGAATCTTGATTCCCTGTGCTCCGCCCTTCATTGCATTGGAAGTAGCCTGCTTAAGAGCCTTGCGGTATGAACCACGGCCTACAAGCTGGCGTGCAATGTTCTGAGCGATAAGAGAAGCGTTGATTTCGGCACGTTTTACTTCCTTTATTTTAATCTGTACCTTCTGTGTCAACTGCTTCTGAATATCATCGCTAATCTTTTCGATTGTAGCACCCTTTACACCAATAATAACACCCGGGCGTGCTGTGTGAATCACAATTGTAACACGCTGCGGATGACGAACAATCTCGATTTCGGCAATGTCTGCGTTCTTGCATTCAGGAAGACTGTTTACCAACTTACGGATTTTGATGTCTTCAAGAAAGAGATCTGCATATTCCCTTGGATCTGCATACCAACGGGACTGCCATGTCTTGTTTACTCCAAGACGTAAACCGATAGGACTAACTTTCTGACCCATGTTATTTACCCGCCTTTTCGTCAACGATTACAGTGATATGGCACATACGCCTAAGAAGCTGGTCTGCACGGCCGCGGCCACGGAACCAAACTCTCTTAAGACGGGGACCTTCGTCGATGCGAATTTCCCTTACATACAACATATCTTCATCCAACTTCTTGTTTGCATAAAGTGCATTTGCAACAGCAGACTTTAATGTTCCGCTGATAAGACGTGCACCCTTCTGAGGCATAACATCAAGGATAGC
The DNA here is from genome assembly GCA_017614295.1 of Treponema sp. GTDB lineage: Bacteria > Spirochaetota > Spirochaetia > Treponematales > Treponemataceae > Treponema_D. The sequence goes on along the minus strand of JAGACC010000207.1, from coordinate 21,569 downwards.
AAGAGCTTCTGTTGTTGACTTGCTTCTTATTACATTGGCTACAGGACGAACCTTTGTAGGTGATGCAATAAGGAACTTGGTTGTAGCAACATAGCCGGGCTGTTCCGGTCTGTTAGCAGCGCGCACGCTTTTCTTAAGCCTGCGTTTTGTTTCTTTGTTCTCAGTTTCAGCCATAATCTTGCTCCTTATTTACCTGCAGATTTGTCTGTACCGCCGTGGCCCTTGAATGTACGTGTAGCAGCAAACTCGCCGAGCTTGTGGCCAACAAGGTTTTCTGTTATGTACACAGGAATCCAGGACTTGCCGTTATGAACGGAAATAGTGTTTCCAACCATTTCCGGGATAATTGTGGAGCAGCGGGAATATGTTTTTATCATCTTCTTTTCAGCTGCTGCCGCCTTATTCATTTCTGTTACCTTTTTGTAAAGTGATTTATCTACAAAAGGTCCTTTTTTTACAGATCTAGACACTTTCTACTCCTCGCTCTACTTCTTGCGGCGACTAATAATGAAGCGGTTAGAAGGCTTCCTCTTATTGCGCGTCTTGTAACCACGGCAAGGCTGTCCCCAAGGAGTAACAGGCAAGTGTCCCTTACCTGCACCTTCACCACCACCAAGCGGATGGTCAACAGGGTTCATAGCCATACCACGAACTGTCGGGCGGATGCCTCTCCAGCGGTTGCGGCCAGCTTTACCCAGTTTTGTATTCATGCGTTCTTCGTTGCCTACGATACCGATTGTAGCATAGCACTTGCCATGGATGCGGCGAAGTTCTCCAGAAGGCAATTTGATTGTAACATAGTCACCTTCTTTTGCAGCAATCAAAGCACCGGCACCAGCGGAGCGAACAAGCTGTCCACCGCGTCCGAGCGTAAGTTCAATATTGTGTACTGTAAAACCAACAGGAATTACGGAAAGCGGAAGTGCGTTTCCTACTGTAGGTGTTGCATTCTCACCGGACATAATCTTCTGACCAACAGTCAAATTCTTTGGAGCGATGATGTAGCGCTTCTCACCGTCTGCATATGCAATCAAAGCAATGTTTGCACTGCGGAATGGATCGTATTCAATAGTTTTTACAGTTCCAGGAATACCGTGCTTGTCGCGCTTAAAGTCGATGTCACGATATCTTCTCTTGTGACCGCCACCCTGGTGACGAACAGAAATCCGTCCGCCTGCGCCACGGCCAGCATGAGCTTTAATACCGTGAGTAAGGCTTTTTTCGGGTTTATCGGCTGTCAGTTCTTCACGAACCAAATCAACACGGCCACGTGTACCTTTTGAATAAGGTTTGTATATCTTAAGAGCCATATGGTTCCCCTTAATTATCGTTCAAAGGCTCAAGCGCCTTCAAACACCTTGATTGTTTCGCCAGGAGCAAGCTTAACGATTGCTTTCTTCCAGCTAGCTGTCTTGCCAGGCTTACCACGAAGTCTTTTTGTCTTTCCCTTTACGTTGATTGTTGTGCAATCCACAACCTTTACGTTAAAGAGTCTGCGTACAGCTTCCTTAATCTGAATCTTCGTAGAAGCAGGGTCTACTTTGAAAGTATACTTGTTTTCTTCACGAAGAAGTGTAGCTTTTTCAGAAAGAATAGGTTCAATAAGAACATCTTCGTATGTCATTATTCAGCCTCCACTTTTTCAAAGAATTCTGAAAGATTCTTTGCTGCACCTTCAAGCATAACAATCTTTCTTGCGTAGAAAAGATCATGTGCGCGAAGGCGGTTGAAAGAAAGGAATGAAACATAAGGAAGGTTCCTACCAGCCTGCTTAATAAGCTTGTCATCGTCTTTCAACAAAATGACTGTGCGGTAATCTTCTGCCTTGTCGCCTTTCTTCTGATGAGTCTTGCCAGCACCAGTTCTAAGAACAGGTTCAAACTTTACAGGAGCATTCTTTGCAAGAGAGTCAAGAACCTTTACCAAGTCCTTTGTCTTTCCGCTTTCGATGCTGAAGTCTTCAACAACTGTAAGTCTGTCATTCTGAGCCTGAAGGCTAAGAATCGTCTTCATTGCAAGGCGCTTCTCTTTCTTAGGGATATAATAGCTGTAATCACGTGGCTTCGGTCCAAAAATTGTACCGCCACCAACTGTAATCGGAGACTTTTTGTCACCGCGACGTGCGTTTCCAGTTCCCTTCTGCTTATAAGGCTTGGCATTGCTGCCGTGAACTTCTGCGCGTGTCTTTGTACAAGCTGTTCCAACACGTTTATTTGCTAATTCGTTTGTGATGGCGTAATAGATAACGTCTTCGTTGACTGGGAGTCCGAAAATTTTATCGTCAAGATTAATAGTCCTGAGTTCTTTACCATCGGTTGAATAGACTTTCTTTTCCATACTATTCCTCGACCTTATTTCTTAACAGCAGCCTTAACAATAAGCGTGCTGTCTTTTGTCCCAGGAACTGCTCCGCGTACCATTAAAACTTTAAGCTCAGGGTCTACTTTTACAACCTTGAGATTCTGAACTGTAACACGGTCACAACCCATGTGGCCAGGCATCTTAATATTCTTAAGTGTGTGTCCCGGAGTTGTACAGCATCCAGTGCCGCCGGCTTCCCTGTGGAACTTAGAACCGTGAGTAGCTCTACCACCATGGAAACCCCATCTCTTCATTACGCCCTGAAAACCCTTACCCTTAGAGGTAGCGGTTACATCAATAAAGCGCACATTGTCAAAAAGCTCAACGCCAATCTGGTCGCCGACTTTTACTTCGCCTTCAAAATCGCGGAATTCTTTCAAGTGCCGCTTAGGCGTAACGTTTTCAGGAAACTGCTTTGCATAAGGCTTTGTAACATTCTTGGCCTTCATGTCTTCAAAACCAAGAACAACAGCGTTATAACCGCATTTTTCCTCTGTCTTTGTAGCAATGACCGTATTCGGTTCGACGCGGATCACGGTTACTGGTGTCAGATTTCCGTTTTCGTCAAAAACTTGGGTCATTCCCACTTTTTTTGCTATCAGACCTTTCATCTGAATACTCCTAACTAGGCCGCCATCCCGATCCAAGGGACCGTACCCTTTATTTCAATAATTAAATTATTGCTTGATTTCTACTGCAACACCTGCAGGAAGTTCCAACTTCATAAGTGAATCCATCACTTCTGAAGAAGGTTCAAAAATATCAATAAGGCGCTTGTGTGTGCGCATCTCAAACTGTTCGCGTGATTTTTTGTTAACAAAAACTGAACGCAACACAGTTACCTTGTTGATTCTTGTTGGAAGCGGGATTGGTCCTGAAACCTTTGCTCCTGCCTTCTGAACCTGCTGAACGATGTCTTTTGCACTCTGATCGATAAGCGCTACGTCAAAAGCGCGAAGGCTTACACGAATCTTGCCGTTTGCCATAATTACTCCTAAAAGCGGGACAAGGGAAATCCCCTGCCCCGTTTATATCAAAAACTATTCAATAACTTTTGTAACCTGGCCGGAAGCGATTGTGTGTCCGCCTTCACGGATAGCAAGCTTAAGACCTTCGTCCATAGCGATCGGGTGGATAAGTTCACCGATGATCTTTACGTTGTCGCCTGGCTTTACCATTTCTGTTCCAGCTTCAAGATTTACAGTACCTGTAATATCTGTTGTGCGGAAGTAGAACTGTGGGCGGTAACCTGTAAAGAACGGGCTGTGGCGTCCGCCTTCTTCCTTTGAAAGAACGTAAATCTGAGCTTCGAACTTTGTGTGTGGGTGGATGCTTCCAGGAGCAGCGAGAACCTGACCACGGATAACATCTTTCTTTTCAACACCACGGAGAAGGATACCAGCGTTGTCACCAGCCATACCTTCGTTCAAAGTCTTGTTGAACATTTCGATACCAGTAACTGTTGAAGACTGTGTTGGACGGATACCAACGATTTCAACAGGATCACCCATCTTAACAACACCGCGTTCGATACGGCCAGTAACAACTGTACCACGACCAGAGATTGTGAAGATGTCTTCGATTGGCATAAGGAACGGCTTCTGATCGTCGCGAACAGGATCGTCGAACCATGAGTCCATAGTTGTAAGAAGCTCTTCGATACACTTTGTGTTGTCTGGGTTGTCGCTTTCGTTGAGAGCCTTGAATGCAGAACCCTTAACGATTGGTGTTTCTTCAGAGAAGCCGTAAGAGCTTACTGTGTCCTTTACTTCTTCAACAACCAATTCAAGAAGATCTGGATCGTCAACAAGGTCAACCTTGTTAAGGAATACGATGATCTTCGGTACACCAACCTGGCGTGCCAAGAGCAAGTGTTCCTTTGTCTGAGGCATAACTGAGTCAGGAGCAGAAACAACGAGAATAGCACCGTCCATCTGTGCAGCACCAGTAATCATGTTCTTAACATAGTCTGCGTGTCCTGGGCAGTCGATGTGAGCGTAGTGACGCTTGTCTGACTGATACTCAAGGTGACGGCTGTTGATTGTGATACCACGTTCCTTTTCCTCTGGAGCATTGTCGATTTCGTCATACTTCAAGAGCTTATCACCATATTTTTTTGCACAATATGTTGTGATAGCTGCGGAAAGAGTGGTCTTACCATGGTCTACGTGACCGATGGTTCCAACGTTCATGTGAGGTTTAGTTCTTTTGAACTCTTCCTTTGCCATGATTTTCTCCTTGCCTTGCAGGTTTTCCCTGCGGCATGTATAAAATTAATGTGCTGCACTTTAAGCCAGAAAAAGCTGTTTCCAAACAAGGAAAAGCATTTTCGCATACACACTTTAGAACCTGAATTGAGATGAATATAATAGAAGGAAAGGACAACTTGTCATAAACCTGTTTCATCAATTCGGAACAGTTGGCCTACACCACCTATCATCATCGCAAGGAAAACCAAAGTTTTCCAAATGACTGGTCTGGCATTCAAAGGGATTCAACCCAAGCCTTTCTTTAAGTCCGGACGCCTTAAATGCTTTCCAGTCGGCACAAACGCAACGCGCTCATGCTGCATATAAGGGTGCCAAAGTCTGAACAAAACCATACGGCATTGAACTTTACGACTTTAACCGGACGGCAAAACCGCCCGCCTGACTTCTCAAAGAACCCTTACAAAACCTTAGCGAAACATTCCGCAAGGTAATCCGATTACGGATATTCAAATAGTACGTAATTTATATACTATTTATAAAATTAAATCAAGGGGATTTCGGTTAAAATACCGCAAAATATTACAAAAATTTATAAAAAAAATCCCCCGCCAAAAGACGAGGGATCTTGTTCAGAAGGTGGATTCTACCATCTGTAGTGAGCAAATGCCTTGTTGGCTTCTGCCATCTTGTGGGTATCTTCCTTCTTCTTGTATGCTGTACCAGTGTTGTTATAAGCATCCAAAAGTTCAGCAGCAAGAGTTTCTGCCATACCGTGACCTGAGCGGTTGCGGGCAGCTGTAATCATCCAGCGCATTGCAAGAGCTTCACGGCGGGTCTCACGAATTTCGATCGGAACCTGGTATGTAGCACCACCAACGCGGCGGCTCTTTACTTCTACCATTGGCTTTACGTTGTCCAAGGCCTTCATGAATACTTCAAGAGGATCCTTGTCTGTCTTGCCCTTAAGCTTGTCCAATGCATCATAAACGATCTTTGTACAGATAGATTTCTTTCCGTCAAGCATCATGCGTGTAACAAACTTTGAAACAACAGTGCTGTTGTATTTTTCATCCGGCACAATCGGACGGTTAACTGACTTCTTATGTCTTCCCATAGTTCAAACCTCCTATTATGCCTTTGGTTTCTTTGCACCGTACTTAGAGCGGGCTCTCTTGCGGCCTTCAACGCCAAGAGTATCTTTTGAACCGCGGATAATGTGGTAGCGTACACCAGGAAGATCCTTTACACGGCCACCGCGGATCAATACTACTGAGTGTTCCTGCAAGTTATGTCCTTCACCAGGAATGTATGCAGTAACTTCGATTCCATTTGACAAACGAACACGGGCAATCTTACGAAGAGCTGAGTTCGGCTTTTTAGGTGTCATTGTCATAACGCGTGTGCAAACACCACGTTTCTGCGGACAAGACTCAAGCGCGGGAGCTTTAGTTCTGTTTGCAGCAGAATGACGACCCTTACGAATTAATTGGTTTATTGTAGGCATCGGCCTATTCTCCTATTTTAACGCCGAGCAGCACCTCGGACAAAATAAACAAAAGTAAGCATATTTTACCGAATTCGCTCAATTCCAGTCAAGGGAATTTTGCTGAATTCGGTAAAATTCATGGTAAAATTTTAGTCTGCATCCACAGATTCTACGCTTTCTCCCGGCATCATCTCTTCTGCCTGAAGAAGTTCCTTTTCCTGACGGCGCTGTTCAAGAATTTCTTCCATCTTTGCGTCAAGGTCAGCGTTGCTAGAGTCTGAAAGCTTAACGTTATGGCACTGGCGCATACCTGTACCTGCCGGAATCATGTGTCCGATGATAACGTTTTCCTTAAGACCGCGCAGGTCGTCTGTTTCGCCCTTGATTGCAGCGTTGGTAAGAACACGCGTCGTTTCCTGGAATGAAGAAGCGGAGATGAAGGAGTCAGTTGCCAATGCAGCCTTTGTAATACCCTGGAACATTGGGCATGCAACTGCTGGCTGACCACCCTCCTGGATGATGCGCTCGTTTTCTTCGTGGAAGCGGTACTTGTCTACCTGCTCGCCGTAGTAGAACTTTGTGTCTCCTACGCTTACGATGGAAACCTTCTTAAGCATCTGGCGGATAATCGTACCAATGTGCTTGTCGTTGATGTCTACACCCTGTGCGCGGTAAACATCCTGGATTTCCTTCATAAGGAAGTTCTGAAGTGCGTCCTCACCAAGAACTGAGAGTACGTCGTGTGCGTCAACTGAACCGTCGGAAAGCATTTCTCCGGCCTTAACATGGTCACCGTCGCGGACAAGCAGGCGCTTTGTCATTGGAACAAGGTGTGAGTATTCCTTGCCGTATCCATCCTCAACTATAACTGTGCGCTTACCCTTTACAACCTTTCCGAATTTTACGGTACCGGTAATCTGGGCAATAATTGCTGGATTCTTTGGCTTTCTTGCTTCGAACAATTCGGATACACGAGGAAGACCAAGTGTAATATCGTTTGCCTTTACAGCAGCCTTTGCAAGCTTTGCAAGAGTAAATCCTGCTTTTACCGGCATGTTGTCTTCAAGTTCATTTGCCAAGATAGCACCAGCCGGAAGGTGGTATGAACCAAGTTCGTTACCAGCTTCATCGGAAATAAGGATGCGTGGCTGCTTTACGTCCAGGTGGAGATCGCTTATGCGGCGCTCAACTGCCTTTGTCTGAGGATCGGTGTGTTCATCCAAAGTTGTACCAGGAATGATGTCCTCGTAGTGAACGTAACCGGAAACTTCAGCAATGATAGGCTCATTGAACTGGTCGTATTCACCAACCCAAATGTCCTTGTTCTTATTCTTGGAATCCTTGCTTTCTGCAACACAGTCGCCGTTTACGTATGCCGCATAAATTACGGAACCGTTGGCAATTTCTATGTTCTGGTCGTTGCTTACAAGGTAAACCATCTTGTCGCGAACCAATACGCGTCCGTTGTCGGAAGCCTTTATCTCGTTCTTTCCGTGCCTGATGATTACATTGCCTGTGCGTACGCGTGAATTGTCTGCAACTGCAACTTCATCGCCAGATTCAACAGGGAACTTGGCAAAGAGCTTTGTAACAACCATGGAACCGCGGCGTGTAAAGAGCCAGTCGCCGTTTTCCTTTACAACGTGTGTACCGCTTACGCTCTGGATAAAGACCGGATAGTTCATTGCAATGTGGTTGTCTTCCGTTGTCTTTTCTGCAGCACCACCAGTATGGAATGTACGGAGTGTAAGCTGTGTACCAGGCTGACCGATTGACTGGGCTGCGATTGTACCTACAGCTTCACCGATTTCTACGATTCTGTTGCGGGCAAGGTCCTTACCGTAGCACTTTACGCAGATACCGAACTTGCTTTCACAAGTCAAAACTGTGCGGATCTTTACCTTTTCAACACCAGCCTTGTCGATCTTTTCTGCAAGGGATTCGTCGATGTATGTGTTAACGTCCGCAAGAAGTTCTCCGGAAACAGGGTCAAGAACGCGCTCGATCGTATAGTGTCCTGCGATGCGTGTTGCAAGAGGAACCTTTACTTCGTCTCCGTCCTTGATTGCCGTATAGTCAATACCGTTGATTGTACCGCAGTCCTCTTCGTTAATAACAACGTTCTGGGCTACGTCTACAAGGCGGCGTGTCATGTAACCAGCGTCTGCTGTCTTAAGAGCTGTATCTGACAAACCTTTGCGGGCACCGTTTGTAGAAATGAAGAATTCGATAACGGAAAGACCTTCCTTGAAGTTTGCCTTGATAGGAAGTTCAATGATGTCTCCGTTCGGCTTCTGCATAAGACCACGCATAGCTGCCAGCTGGGAAATCTGCTTCTTGGAACCACGGGCACCGGATTTTGCCATCATGTAGATTGTGTTGAATCCGTCCTTGTCCTTTGCAAGCTTGTCCATCATTATGTCTGTAAGCTTGTCGTTTGTCTTACCCCAAACTTCTGTTGAGCGGTTGTAGCGTTCCTGCTCAGTGATTACACCGTCTGCCCACTGCTTAACAATCTTTTCTACTTCCTTGTTGGCTTCGTCCACCATTTCCTTCTTTTCTTCAGGAACAAGGATGTCTTCCATAGAAAGTGTTGCGCCGTAGAATGTTGCGTTCTTGTAACCTACTGCCTTGATTGCGTCAAGCATCTGGATTGTAAGCCATGAGCGGTCATCTGTATAAAGCTTCTTTACAAACTCGAATGCAGCAGAAGAGTTGAATTCATCCCTTCTGTTCTGGATGTGGGAAAGTTCCTTGAGGAATTCCGCATTTGAACAGATTTTAAGGGCTTCGTCTTCATTGAACTTTTCAAAGCCGTACTTTTCTGCAAGGAGAGCCTTTATTCTCTTGTCTGATGACTGGTCTGTGTGGTAAACATCCTCAATCATCCTCTTAAGCTCTTTGTCGCCAAGGCGTTCGTTGTAGTAGTCAACTGGATCTGGCATTGATTCGTTGAATGCAAGGCGGCCAGCGGATGTAAGCAGGTACTTTGAATCAGGCTCGCTGTCGTTGTGGACGCACTTGCCGATTACGTTCTTGTGAATCTTGATTTCTGCCTGCCACTCAATTGAACCGGATGTTGCGGCCATGCGAACTTCATCAGCAGAACTGAAGAATTTGCCGGTTCCCTTGGCGTTAGGCTTAATGCTTGTCATATAGTAGATTCCCAGAACCATGTCCTGAGAAGGTCCAACGATTGTCTTTCCGTTTGCAGGGTCAAGAAGGTTGCGGGCAGAAAGCATGAGGTTCCAGCATTCCATCTGTGCAGCCTGAGTCAGAGGCACGTGGATAGCCATCTGGTCACCGTCGAAGTCTGCGTTGAAAGCCTTACATGCAAGCGGGTGAAGCTTAAGAGCCTTTCCTGGAACAAGTACCGGTTCGAATGCCTGAATACCAAGGCGGTGCAAAGTAGGAGCACGGTTGAGCATAACAGGGTGTTCGCGGACAACCTCGTCAAGGATTTCGTAAACCTCGCGGTCTTCTGCTTCTACACGCATTTTTGCGCGCTTGATGTTTGTGTCAATTCCGCGGTCAACAAGCTTTTTCATGATGAAAGGCTTAAAGAGCTCAAGTGCCATCTTTTCCGGAAGACCACACTGCCAAAGCTTAAGCTCTGGACCAACAACGATTACGGAACGGCCAGAATAGTCTACACGCTTACCGAGCAAGTTCTGGCGGAAACGACCCTGCTTACCCTTAAGCATATCGGAGATAGACTTAAGCGGACGGCTGGAAGCTCCCTTTACTACACGCTGCTTGCGCTTGCTGTTGTCAAAGAGTGAGTCTACAGATTCCTGGAGCATACGCTTTTCGTTGCGGATGATAATCTCCGGTGCAGAAAGACCCTGGAGGCGGAGCAAACGGTTGTTGCGGTTGATTACGCGGCGGTAGAGGTCATTCAAGTCGCTGGTAGCAAAGCGGCCGCCTTCAAGCTGAACCATAGGACGCAAATCCGGCGGAATTACAGGAATTACGTCAAGAACCATCCAGCTTGCCTTGTTGCCGGAAGAACGGAAGCTTTCTACTATTTCGATGCGCTTAAGTGTGCGCTTGTCTACCTTGGGTCCCTTTTCCTTCATCTTTGTGCGGAGTTCTTCTGCCAAAGCGTCAAGGTCAAGGTTTTCGAGCAAAGTCTTGATTGCTTCTGCACCCATGCTGGCGTTAAAGTTACCGTTGCGCTCACGGGCTTCGTTGTATTCATCCTCTGAAAGAAGCTGGTTCTTCTTAAGGTCTGAGTCACCCGGATCGATAACGATGTACTTCTCGTAGTAGAGAACAGAGCGGAGGGATGCAACCTGGAGGTCAAGCAAGAGTCCCATGCGGCTTGGTACGGAGTGGTAATACCAGATGTGGCTTACCGGTGCTGCAAGCTCAATGTGGCCTGTGCGTTCGCGGCGGACCTTAAAGTGGGTAACTTCTACACCACAGCGGTCGCAGATAACACCCTTGTAGCGGATGCTCTTGAACTTACCGCAGTAGCATTCCCATTCCTTGGTAGTACCGAAGATGCGTTCACAGAAGAGGCCGTCGCGCTCCGGACGGAGAGTACGATAGTTTATAGTTTCCGGCTTTTTTACTTCGCCGTATGACCAAGCACGGATTGTTTCCGGCGAGGCAAGTTTTATCTGAAGAGAGGCAAAATCCTGAATATCACGCATTTACGTTCTCCTTGTTGTCAAAGCCCTGTCCGGCCTTGTCGATTAATTCCTGATCACGTTCAGTAAGGGCAATCTGCTTACCCTTGTCGTCATAAATTGTAAAGTCAAGCGCAAGTCCACGGAGTTCCTGCACAAGTACGTTGAATGATTCCGGCACACCAATTGGAGCGGCTGGATCACCCTTAACGATTGACTCGTAAACCTTTGAGCGTCCGTTCATATCGTCGGATTTGATTGTCATCATTTCCTGGAGAGTATTTGCGGCACCGTATGCTTCGAGAGCCCAAACTTCCATTTCTCCAAGACGCTGGCCACCGAACTGAGCCTTACCACCCAACGGCTGCTGGGTAACAAGTGAGTAGGGACCTGTTGAACGGGCGTGCATCTTGTCGTCAACCAAGTGGTGCAACTTCATGAAGTAGATTACACCGACAAAAATCGGGTTAACGAAAGGTTCGCCTGTAAATCCGTCGTGAACAATCTGCTTACAGTCAGGAGACAAACCTGCTTCCTTAAGCTTTTCCGCTATCTGTTCCTGGATAGGAGTCTGGAATGCAGGAGAATTATACCATTCACCGAGGAGCTGACCTACGCGGCCAAGTTCGCTTTCCATAATCTGACCAATGTTCATACGGGAAGGAACACCAAGCGGGTTCAAGCAAACGTCAAGAGGAGTTCCGTCTTCCAAGTAAGGCATGTCTTCAACAGGCAGGATGCGGGCAACAACACCTTTGTTACCGTGGCGACCAGCCATCTTGTCTCCGACGCGGAGCTTTCTCTTGTCTGCAATTACAACCTTTACAACCTCGTCTACGCCAGGGCTAAGTTCATCACCTTCAGACCTCTTAAGACGCTGGATGTCTATTACGACACCTTCAACACCGTGTGGAAGCTTAAGTGATGTATCGCGGACTTCTTTTGCCTTTTCACCGAAGATTGAATTCAAAAGCTTGAATTCCGGTGTGTTTTCTGTTTCGCTCTTTGGAGTTACCTTTCCAACAAGGATGTCTCCGCTTCTAACCTTTGCACCTACGCGTACAATACCTTCTGCATCAAGGCGGTCAAGGTTCTTTTCCGAAGTGTTTGGAACATCGCGTGTAATCTTTTCGGGACCAAGCTTTGTCTCGCGGATTTCTGTCTGGAATTCATGGATGTGGACAGAAGTATACATGTCTTCCTTTACTACGCGCTGGCTGATAAGAACCGCGTCTTCGTAGTTGTAGCCATTCCACGGTACGAATCCAACAAGAATGTTGCGGCCAAGTGCAAGCTCTCCGTTGAAAGTTGCAGGACCGTCAGCAATTACAGTACCCTTCTTTACCTTTTCGCCAACCTGAACGGTAGGACGCTGGTGGTTTACTGTATCTGCGTTTGTCTTCTGGTACTTGAGGAGCGGATATTCGTCAAGCTCTCCACCCTTCACTCCATCAGGCTTAATCTTAATAAGGTCGCTTTCTACCCATACAACTTCACCTGCGCGCTTGGCCTTAACAAGAACGCCTGAATCGTAAGCGGTCTTGCCTTCCATACCTGTACCAACGTGCGGTGGCTCCGGGAACAAAAGCGGAACAGCCTGTCTCTGCATGTTGCAGCCCATCAAAGCACGGTTTGCGTCGTCGTGTTCAAGGAATGGAACAAGGGATGCGGATACGGAGATAACCTGGCGAGGAGAAACGTCCATGTACTGGATGTCCTTTACGGAACGGCTTGTATAGTCACCCTTGTGGCGGCAAGAAACAAGATCCGTCGGGAATGAACCGTCATCCTTCATGCCTTCTGTTACCTGACCAACGTAGAACTTGTCTTCGTCCGTAGCGGTAAGATAGTCAACGTCTCCAGTAGCCTTTCCGTTAACAACGCGGCGGTATGGCTCTTCAAGGAATCCGTATTCATTAACCTTTGTAAAGATAGCGAGAGAAACGATAAGACCGATGTTCGGACCTTCAGGAGTTTCAATCGGGCACATGCGTCCATAGTGTGTATAGTGAACGTCGCGGACTTCAAAACCAGCCCTGTCGCGGCTAAGACCACCCGGACCCAAAGCGTTAAGACGGCGTTTGTGGGTAAGCTCTGCAAGCGGGTTACACTGGTCCATGAACTGTGAAAGCTGTGATGAACCAAAGAATTCCTTAAGGCCAGAGTTGATAGGCTTTATGGAAATCAAATCCTGAGGCTTAAGGGTCTCTGTCTCCTTAAGATTCATGCGCTCTTTTGCTGTACGCTCCATGCGGCTGAATGCAGTCTTGAACTGGTTAGTAAGAAGCTCACCAACAGAACGAACGCGGCGGTTACCCAAGTGGTCCTGATCATCAAGTGACTGGTCACCAATGTAAACTTCAATAAGACGCTTCATCGTATTGATGATGTCTTCCTGGGTAAGAACTGTGTTGTCCGTAGACTGGTCTTCGTAGTCAAAAGCCTTGTTCAGCTTGTAGCGACCAACGCGACCCAAGTCATAGCGTTTGGGGTTAAAGAAGATGCCTGTAATTTCCTTCTGTGCCTGATCCGTAGAGATTGGGTCACCGGTCTGGATAACGGCATAAACCTTGTTCAGACAGTCTTCCTGTGAAGGCTCCTCTGAAACGTCTGCACCTTCTTTTGTAAAGATGATTTCTTCGCGCTCAAAGCAGTTAACGATCATCTTGCTGTCCAATGAAGGGTTCTTTTCGTCCTTCTTGTTTGGATGCTGGCGTGCGTTAAAGTTGATTACGCTGATTTCTTCTATTTTATTGGCAACGAGCTCGTCCAAATCGTGCGGGTGAATTTCGTCTCCTGCGCGGAAGAGCCTCTTTTCTTCGCCGTTTTCATCAGTAATAACTACGTTGGAAGAGAATACCTTTCCAATAAGTGCTTCCCTAGCGTCCTTTTTTGTAGGAACCTTGATTGTCTCTGTCTGGTAGAAGCAGTTTATAATCATCTCGCGGGTTGTGTATCCCAGTGCACGGAGGAATATGGTGCCAAGGATTTTCTTCTTGCGGTCAATCTTTGCGTAGATGAGGTCTTTCTTCTGGTCAATTTCAAATTCAAGCCAAGATCCGCGGTAAGGAATGATGCGGCTTGAATACTGACCCTTTTCGTGCTTAAAGATAACACCCGGGGAACGGTGAATCTGGCTAACGACAACACGCTCTGCACCGTTAATAACGAAAGTGCCGCGCTCAGTCATAAGCGGAATGTCGCCCATGTAAATGTCTTTCTGCAAAATGGCGCCGGTGTCCTTGAAATTCAGGCTGATTCTTGCCTTAAGGGCAACGGAATAGGTAAGACCCTTTTTCTTGCATTCAAGCTCGCTGAACTTAATGTTTTTTTCATCCAGTTCATAGTGGTCGTATTCAAGGGACATGTTGTTGTCCGGACCACCTTCAATAGGGAATGTAGAAGTAAAAACTTCCTGCAAACCCTGGTTCAAGAGCGGCTCGCCCTTGTCCAATCTTTCTTTTTGGATGAATTCTTCATAGGATGAAGTCTGAATGTCGATTAAATCAGGAATTTCCCAGAAATCTTTGATTTCCTTACCAATGTACTGACGAACAATTTTTTTGCTTTTTGCAAACATTTGTTTTCCTCGCAGGTGTACGAAAAAGGTACGCCGGAGCTGCTACAAGCAAAAACTTTGCTCAGCACAAGAACCGGAGCCCTGGACGCGTGTTCAAACGCAATGCAGCGGGCGTCAACTTCACCGCATAATTTATTTTACGACGCTGGCCTTTTAACAAAAGATCCGCCCTGCAAACCGGCCGGTTCAATTATTAATAGACGCTAAAAGCCTCAGAAAAGTCAGACATTTAGCCCGCTTTCCTGAAGCTCATAAATCAAAAATAAGTTTTGTCTAGTTCAAACAAAAATTATTTCTTGCTTGCCTTACCACCAGCAGCAGCGATGTCAGCGATCATCTTGTCTGCTTCTTCCTTAGATACGCCTTCCTTGAGTGTCTGAGGTGCACCTTCAACAAGAGCCTTTGCTTCACCGAGGCCAAGACCTGTGATTGCGCGAACAGCCTTGATAACTGCAATTTTCTTTGCTGCGTCTACGCTGTCAAGAGTAACTGTAAATTCAGTCTGCTCTTCTGCAGCTGCTGCTGCAGGACCTGCTGCTACAGCTACAGGAGCTGCTGCAGAAACGCCGAACTTTTCTTCCATTGCCTTTACAAGGTCAGCTGCCTGCTGAACTGTCATATTAGCGATTGCGTCTAAGATTTCATCATTTGAAAGTGCCATAATTGTCTTCTCCATAATCATCATTGTGATTAATTGATTTCCGTTGCGGAATAGAACAAACTGTCCTTTTTTGCCCGCTTGCGGTTATTTTCCGCAGACAGTAATCAGCACGTTGAAGCCTGACTGCGGTTTTGGTCATTCCGCTAAAGGGAACAACCGGGATTCTGTTTTAATCGAGAACCCTGTAGCAGGAAAAATCCCCCTACTAAGCGCTCGGTGTTGCTTCTGCGGCCGGAGCTGCTTCAGCTGCTGGTGCTGCCTCTGCTGCAGGAGCTGCTGCCGGTGCACCGCCTTCCTTTTCCAGCTTTTCCACGTAAGCCTGCAAAGTACCAGCAAGTTTTCTTGCAGGACCGTTGATTGCAGACATAAGCATTGCGATAAGCTGCTTTTTGCCAGGAAGCTTTGAGAATGCTTCGATTTTTGCAGCATCATAAATCTCGTTGTCTACCCAAGCACCCTTAACAACAAGGTTAGGAGCATCCTTGGTAAAGTCAAAGAGAACCTTTGCTGCTTCGTTAGCTTCATCCTTTATAAGGGTGATAGCTGTAGGTCCCTTAAGATATTCTACAACTGCGTCATTCTTGAGTTCACCAAAAGCTACGCGTGCAAAATTGTTCTTGAAAACCTTAAGAGCTGCCTTGTGTTCAGCAAGACTATGGCGGAGCTTTGTAATCTGCTCTACAGTAAGTCCGCGGTAATCAATGAAAACATAGTTCGGATATTCGCTCAGTGTCTTCTTTGCTTCTTCGATAGCTGCGGTCTTAGCAGGCTGAAGTTTTTTAGCCAATACTGCCATTATGCTTCCTCCTTATAATCGATCCAAACGCCAGGGCCCATGGTTGAGCTCAAGGAAACAGAGCGTACAAAACCAGCCTTTGCATCAGACGGCTTCTTGCGGTTAAGTTCAGCAAGGAAAGTTGTTACGTTTTCTGCTGTATCGCTTTCTGACATAGAAACCTTTCCAACCGGAATGTGAATTACTCCACCCTTGTCTGCGCGGAATTCTGTGCGTCCCTTCTTGAGTTCAGCAACAGCCTGTGCAATGTTAGGAGTAACAGTTCCTGTCTTTGGGTTTGGCATAAGACCTCTGCGGCCCAAAACCATACCAAGGCGACCAACATCTTTCATCATGTCAGGTGTAGCAACTGCAACGTCAAATTCTGTCCAGCCAGCCTTTACCTTGTCGATGTATTCTGTTGAACCTGCATAAGTTGCGCCGGCATCCAAAGCTTCCTGTACACGGTCTTCCTTACAGAAAACCAAAACGCGCTTTTCTCCGGTGAACTGGTGCGGGAATACCAAAGTGTCACGTACAGTCTGGTTCTTTTCAAGCTTCAAGGAAACTGAAAGCTCAACTGTTTCGTCAAACTTTGTGTAGTGAATGTCTTTTACGAGCTTGCATGCTTCGGCAATTTCGTATTTCTTTGCGGGGTCATACTTTTTAAGAGCCTCGTTATACTTCTTACCGTGCTTCATTACTTGCCCTCCACTTCTACGCCCATGCTGCGTGCAGTACCGGCGATGATTTTCTTTGCGGCTTCAAGGTCGTTTGCATTAAGATCTGGAAGCTTCTGCTTTGCGATTTCTTCCAAAGCCTTTGCTGAAAGCTTTCCAACCTTGTCGCGGAGAGGATTACCAGAACCCTTCTTGATTCCAGCTGCCTTTGCAATAAGAACTGCTGCAGGCGGAGTCTTGAGGATGAATGTGTAAGATTTGTCCTGATAGACTGTAAGAACGACAGGGATAATAAGTCCCTTTTCCATCTTAGCTGTTCTGGCATTAAATTCCTGCACGAACTTTGGTGCAGAAACACCGTGAGGTCCAAGAGCAGGACCAATTGGTGGGGCCGGAGTAGCAGCACCAGCGGGGCACTGCAACTTAATAACAGCTGTTACCTTTTTTGTGGCCATAATATTACTCCTTGCATTGGTGTGGGATCCGCCTAAAAAAAGACAGTCCCTAACGAAACGCCTATGTCCAACGGACTTGCGCTTCTCCCAAATCGGCATTCAAAAGAACACCGGAGTTAAACCGTTTGCACGGCAAAACTTTCCTGTAAAAGAACAAGCTGCCAAACCAAAGCCTAAGCCCGGGGCAGCCAACTAAAAAGAATCAGACTACTTCTTTTTCTACCTGAAGGAAGTCAAGTTCAACCGGTGTCTCACGGCCAAAGATCTGAACGTTAACACGGAGCTTGCTCTTGTCCAGAAGAACTTCTTCAACGATACCGCTGAAGGAAGCAAATGGACCTTCCTTAATCTTGACGTGATCGCCAACTTCGTAATTCTGCTTAACGCGAACCGTCTTTTCGCCTTTGATTTCGCCTGACTGCTGAAGAAGACTCTTTGCCTCATCCGAAGAAATTGGGCGGGGTTTTTCCTGCGGATTAGTTCCGACAAAACCTGTTACACCCTGAATGTGGCGGATTGCGTTACAAACCGGCTTCCAACCAATCTGCGGCAAATCCATTTCCAGCATTATATAACTTGGCAAGAGTTTATTGCGTTTTACATACTTTTTGTTGTTGCGGATTTCTACGACTTCTTCTGAAGGAACTTTTACTTCGCAAACAATATTGGAATCCAACTGGCCACGTTCAAGCATATCGCGGAGAGTACGCTCAATCTTCTGCTCATAGCCTGTGAAAGTATGAATGATATACCAGCTTTTTGCCATAATCCTATCCTATTTAAAGAGCAAGCGCATACCTTCTACGAAGAGCCAGTCCAAGAAGCCAAGGGTAACGGCAAGGAAGATAGTAGAAACAAGAACGACTTTTACAGAAGCAATAACTTCGCCACGGGTTGGCCAGGTAACCTTCCTAAGTTCACCCACACATTCTTTGCAAAACTGAACAATCTTCTTCATTTCCAACCTCTTCTCAATGATAAGAAAAAAAACAGGCCAGGCAGGACTCGAACCCGCGACAACCGGTTTTGGAGACCGGGACTCTACCAACTGAGCTACTGACCTAAGATTTGGCTTGCAGAAGACACAAAAGCGCACCGGGCACTTTCAAAATCATTCGGCAAAACCTAGCGGATAACCGCCTATCTTAGCTGCACAAAACAAGTTCATGCAGATAAAAAACAAATTATTTTACCTTTGTTTCTTTGTGCAAGATTTCCTTGCGGCAGAAAGGACAATACTTATTCTTTTCCATCTTGCCAGTTATATTCTTGCGGTTCTTGTATGTTGTATAGTTCTTGCGCTTGCACTCTGTACACTGCAAAGCGATGATTTCCACGGCCGTCTTTTTCTTGCTTGCCATTTTATTAGCTCCTTACATTATTTAGAAAAGCTCCCGAGCGGAATCGGACCGCTGACCTCATCGTTACCAACGATGTGCTCTACCGACTGAGCTACAAGAGCAATCATTGCGCACTTATATAGTGATTGCGTTCTAAAAATATATAAAATTCAAAAGATTATGTCAAGCGGAATTTATGAATTTACACAAGCGAAAATTAAAAATTCCAGCGGAATAATTCAATTTTCTTTCTGGACTATGAATTTTATGGACGAAGCCCTAATTGCTCTACCATTATATTCCTTGGCTAATCCGAGCGTCCATGCCTCTGCGCCACCGCCCTTCCGCCGAAAAACAAGGAGCGCCATGGAGGGCGCGTTATATGTTATAGAAGAAAACTTACAAGTTTTTGAAAAAAACTTGCGTGAAAAAAATTGCAAGGAGGCAATTTTTTTCACATAGCGGCGTAGGTTGATGTGTCCAAATTCCCCAACAAGCAGTTCTAAGGCCCAAGCGGAGGATGGCAAATTCTTACAGGAAAAGCCTACATTCCCTTAAAGCAAAGGTCAACTTCAAAAGTACCGTGCTTTGTATAGAAGGGAACGGCTATGATTTTTGCAGACCGCGGCCAGGGAATAACGTGGTTTTCTCCGTAGCGGATGTCAGGTGCGGAAACGGATATTTCCTTGTCCTTTATGGCAGAAACGGCATTACCTGTAATGATGTTTGCAAATTCGCTTACAAGGCCCTTTTCCATTTCTTCCAGTTCTTCCTGAGAGCTAACTTCCATGTTTGAAAGCTGAATCATTTTTGCGGCCAGAATCTTGTGCAGGCGGAAGGCCACTATGCCAGTCTCGTCTCCAGATACCGCAACAAGCCCCGAAATTTCCCATGAGTGCTGGGAGATGGGGTTAAGCAGGTACGGCTGCTTGTGCTGAGGAACTATATTGAACATTGTAACAAAGGCTTCCTCGCATGCGCTGAGGAAAGGATTAAGAAAAGACGCTTCCATAGCAAATATTATAAGCCTAATTTAAATATAATGCAAATCAGTTTTGTGCTCCACTACCAGAAAAATCTGGCTGAAGAATCCAGCGGATTGCTTACAACCCAATGCGAGGTAACAGGACTCTGACTTCCTTCGGGGCTTGTAGCTGTGCTGCCTGTTACGCACCCCGCAAATGGATTTCCTTGGCAAGGACTTAGTGGCTACCTGTTTGGGTGAAGAGGGTGTTTGGGGGGACGGATTTCGTTACCCAGGTGTTTCCTCCTATTGTGCTGCCGGCTCCTATGACTGTTTCTCCGCCCAAAATCGTGGCGTTTGCATAGATTGTAACGTTATCTTCTATAGTAGGGTGTCTTTTTTTGTCCATAAGCTCTTTTTTTACGCTAAGTGCGCCAAGAGTTACACCCTGGTAGATTTTTACGTTGTTGCCTATTACGCAGGTTTCTCCAATTACAACGCCTGTTCCGTGGTCGATGAAGAAGCTTTCGCCAATTTCTGCGCCGGGGTTTATGTCTATTCCGGTCTTACCGTGGGCATGTTCGCTCATGATTCTGGGGATTACAGGAACTCCTGATTTGCAGAGGAAGTGGGCTATGCGGTAGGTTGTGATGGCTTCCAGGCAGGGGTAGGAAACAATTACCTCTTCCGTAGACTTTGCGGCAGGGTCTCCTATGTAGGCAGCCTGAACGTCCAAGCCTATCTTTCTGCGTAGTTCCGGAATTTCTTCTATTAAAGCGCGGCTTGTCTGTTCGGCAAGGGCAAAGCAGTGGCTCTTTCTTACAGAATCATCCTGAATTACGTAGACCAGGGCTTTTTTTATCTCTCTGGTAAGCATGGAAATTATGCGGTTAACGCGTTCTCCTGTTACAAAGCGGAGCGTCATGGCATCCAGCTCTTCTGCAACACGGAATCCGGGGAAGATAAGGCTCTGAATGTCGCGCAGAACGTTTACCACGTTTTCGCGGTTGGGAAAGTCGTTTGCTTCTTCCAGGTTTATGCCGCCATACTTTTCGTAGGATTCAAGTATCTTGTCTATTGAGCTGTCTATTGAATTCATTCGCTTTTTCCTTGGGCTTACCGCCACTTGCATATTGTTATGTTTAATCTACTAATTTTGTGGGAAAAAAGCAAGCAAAACGGAAGTCAGTTTCGTGTACCACAAGAAGTGATTAAAGAATAACAACACGGAAATCAAATTTGGGCTTCACTACCAGGAAAATCTGGCTGAAAATCCATGGTGCGAGGTAATAGGAATCTGACTCCCTTCGGTCGCACCTCGCAAATGGATTTTCATCCCACAACGCTACGCACTTGCTACCGTTGTGTCCTTCCCGTTGCGCCCAAACTTGATTTCCAATTGCTTTGCCTAAGCCTCATGCTGTCATGTTTTACCGCTACACACGAAACTGACTTCCGGTTGCTTTGGATAAAAAAAATAGGGGCTGAGAACGACAACGCGCCCGCAGCCCCTACGTCCAGAAAACTGGACATCGGAGAGAGTTTATCAGCTTATTTACAAGCTAATATTAAAATACTCCATTTTTTTAAATAAGTCAATAGCAAAAGTAAAAAAATCTCTAAAAAAAACGTAAACTCTAAAAAGATGAAAATATAGGGTATGAGTAGAACGGAAACCATGTTTGGGCTCCACTACCAGCGAAATCTGGCTGAAAATCCATGATGCGAGGTAATAGGAATCTGACTCCCTTCGGTCGCACCTCGCAGATGGATTTTCATCCATATTTCGCTTCCCGTTGCGCCCAAACATGGTTTCCAGTTGCTTTTGATAAGAGTATGTTTTACCTACGCGGAATTTGTTTTCTAGCCATGCGAGTTTTCAGCCGGATTTGCCCCTACCGCTTCACACGAAACTGACTTCCAGTTGCATTGTGGAAGGGAGGGGGTTGTTTAAGTTCTATTCTGTAGAGGAAACCGCGCAGATGGATTTTCATTCATATTTCGCTTCCCGTTGCGCCCAAACATGGTTTCCAGTTGCTTTGCGGAAGAGTTGGTTTTTATTACGCAGCAGAGTATCGGGGCGGGCCTGATAATGACGCGGTTACCGGTGGGGATGGCTTAGCAACATGCAGAATTGTAAAGCGATTCTGCAATCCCCAAAAAAAGTAATTCTTTCTTGCCAGTATTTAAAAGCGCATGGATGCGCGTTTTAGCACCTGCAGAATCGCAAAGCGATTCTGCAATCCCAAGAAAAATCCATGGTTGGATTTTTCTTGGGCAGGACTTACGCCCGATTGGAAGGGTTGCGAACTCGCAGCGTAAGCTTCGAGCGAGCAAGACCGCCGAAGGCGGGCCGGAGCGGTAGCGGAGCCCTGGAAAGCGGGTGGCGCATAGGCATGGGCGGTCGAGTTAGCCGGGGAGTA
>JAGACC010000206.1 GCA_017614295.1 Treponema sp. | reverse complement strand
TGGTTTTTATTGTATTAGAAATTATTGGAATAATAATTTGTGTTATTGCATGTATATCTTTTTTAGCTGTTGCAGAGGAATACTATCCAAGTCTCTTTGTTATTTTGGGGGAAATATCCGGTATTGCTGCCATAGGGCTTTCACTTTTACTCGGGACACCCATTATAGCATTGATTTTGGGAATAATACTTCTTGTTGCTTCTATAATTCTTTCAATTTTTTATATGAAAGAAGCGCATCGGTATGCTTCCAAGAATAACAATGAAGGTGAGAAAAAAACAAAAGCCATAAGCGTGCTGTATGGAATTTCAACAACAATACTTCTTGCTATTGTGGTAGGAATTTCATTATTACTCTGGAAAGATAGATATAGGACAAATTTTAATATGAAAACATTAGATGCTTTTCCGCAAGATGTATTAAAGAATGGCTATTACTATGTTAGCAAAAATTTAAAATTGACCAGGATTGAAAACAGTATTGTACAGACGGATGACGCAGGAAAAATAATGCTAGAATACGGAACTGTTAAGAATGAAGTAATTATTTCTAAAAAAACAAAGGGAAAGTTGCTGGAATTAAAAGATTCCGAAGACGGTTATATAATTAAAGTTCAATTTGATACTGATGAAAATTGCTACCTTTTATTTCTCTGTAAAAAGAAAAAATCTTTCCTAGAAAACAATGATGGAAAAGTAATCTATAATGGATTTGAATATGCAATATCGACAGTTCCTTACCTAATATTCGAAGCCATTGAAAAAAAATCTGAAACAACAGTTTCAACAGAAGCACAAGGTGCTTGGTAAAATTCAGAATATTTTTTTTTGAAAAAGCAATGGATTTGTTCGCACATTAACATATCACACTGCGCATCTTCCGCAAGGACAAAGGGTACAAAACCACGAAAAATACAACATTTTCCGTGGTTTTCTCACATTTTCTACTAGAAAACCACGGAAAATAATTTTTCCACAGAATTGCATTGCACTAGATACATTCCCCGCCAAGTGCTATAATTCGCGCATGAAAAAAATATTTGTTTTTGTAATTATGGCAATGGTTTCTGCGGCTACTTTTGCAGAAGGGCATTCGGCAAGCGAAAGGCTTTCTACGGACGAGAAGCAGATCCGTCTTGAATACGCACTAGATATAACAGATTACACCAAGCGCGTAAGGACTATGACAAAGAATCCGCTCCCTCCCTACATTAGCGCAGCAGAATACATGGAGATGAGTCAGGCAGAAGCCTTTGAGCAATACAAGAAAATTGCAGACGAAGACCCGGAAAATCTTATTGCCCAGTGTGCGGTCGGTTACTGCTACATAAACGGAACGGGAACAGAAGCTTCCAAAGAAAAGGGAAAGAGCTACCTAAAAAAAGCAGCGGACAAAAATTTTGCTCCAGCCATCATCACTTTGGGTGCATATTCAGATTCAAGCGAAGAGGCATTCAGTCTTTTCCAAAAATCGGCATCCTACAACTACATAAGCGCACTTTACAACCTTGCAGACCGCTACGAAGAAGGAGTCGGTTGCGAAAAGTCTTTAGAAAAAGCAGAGGAGACCCTTCTAAAAATAAAAGAGCTTTATCCGGACGACGAAAGGATTTACCTCTACATAGCGGCATTCCACGGCGGAACACTAAAAGAAGAAAGAAGCAAATACCTTCCATACTATTTGGATGCGGCAGAACGCGGAAGCACAGAGGCAATGTTCAGGCTTTGGTTCGACATTTACTCGAGCTACAACGATGGCGAGGATGAAGAGAACGGAGCAAACAGGGCAAAATGGTACCGCCGCTACCACGAAGAGCGTGCAAAGGCTATGCATGCAGAGACAAGAATAGAAAACGAAAAGTTCCCCTACTTATTAAAAAGAGCAGAAAAAGGCGAGCTCTATGCAATAAAGGAAGTTGCAAGCTACTATGCCGACTATAGCCAGATGCACAAGAACATAAGCAAGTCTTACGAATGGAAAAGAAAGGCAGCGGAACTGGGGGCCAAAGATTCATACAGCAGCCTGGCAGAAGAGTATGTAAAGGGTCAGTATGGAACCAGGGACTTTAAGAAGGCAGTCTACTACTTTGACAAAGCGGTGGAAAATTCCGCAGACAAGAATTTTACCCTTAGCTACTACAGCAAAGAAATAGGCAGCGTTGCTTTTGGCAGGCTAAAGGTTAACGGATTCATCAACCGCTACAACAAAAGCTTGGACAAATACGCAAGAACCTATATCCTCTTTTACGGAGAGGACGCTTCATTTGTAGAAGAAAAAGACGCACTTGCCTTTTGCGAAAAATATGCACAAGTAAACAAGGACTGCTTACTTGCCCTTGCATACTACAAGTACCTTAACGAATCAAAAGAATCAGCAGAAGAATACCTTGACTCCCACGGACTTTCGGACGCAAAGAAATTCCTTGACTACACAAATGACCCGGAAGACCCCAATTCAAAGGAAGAGCAGATTAAGCGTTCACTGTGGGTTAAGCAGAATAATGAACGCATGGAAGAACTGGAAAAAAGGGTTAAGAACAATCCTTACGATGCAGAGGCATGGAATTTACTTGGAGAGCTTTACGAAAAAACTTCCACGATAGAGTCAAGCAGAAAAGCAATGGACTGCTACACAAAAAGTGCGGAACTTGGATACGCAGCG
>JAGACC010000205.1 GCA_017614295.1 Treponema sp. | reverse complement strand
TGAGTCTATGGAAAATTCAGGTCCTTCCATGTAGTCTTCCAGAATGGCCCTTCCGCTTCTTGAATTGCGGGCGGCATCTTCTACGGCTGGAAGGAATTCAGATTTGTTCCTTATAAGACGGCATCCCCTGGCACCCATGTTGTCTACAGGCTTTACAACCTTTGGAAAATTCATTGAATCAAGTATTTCCGGTTTTAAAAAGGATGCAATGTGGGAGCGCTCAATCTGAACAAATTCCGGCGAGCTTACATTCATTGCCTTAAAGCAGCCCCTCATCTTTATCTTGTCGCTTGCGTTTACGGCCGCTTCAAATGAATGTGACTTGAATCCGCATTTCTGAGCAACATAGCTTACCGATGCGGAAAAATCTGTTCCTGCGGTAAAGACACCGGCTATCATGTCTTTTTTGGAAAGAGCAAATTCTGCTATCTTTTCGCGGTCCTTTAGGTCTATAAGTTCAAAGTGGTCGGCAAAGGGGACGCAAACCGCATTTGGATTTGCATCTACAGCAAGCACTTTAAAGCCAAGTTCTTTTGCGGCTTCAAAAGAGGGACGCTGCATTAGGCCTGCTCCCAAAATCAAAACATATCTGCCATCCATAACTAGTTCACCTTCCTGCAATAGACTTCAAAAGTATCCCCCAGCTTAAAAAGCATACTGAAGGTTTTGTACATGCGGAACTTCAATGACTTTGAATCCGACCCGCTCTTTTTTACTGAAGGGAATCGTTCGGGATGAATTCCTGTGGAGACAGTGCGCACAACCTTGAATCCGTATTTCCTTAGTATGGACGCACAACGCTTTGGTTCCCAGAGTGTATAGTGGTCTGCGGGACTTTGCCTGAAAAATTCATCCGTATTGTATTTTTCGCTTACACCTGCAGCAGACGGTGTGCTGAATGCAAAAATGCCGCCCTTCTTTACTATTTTTGAAACCGCCTTTAGCACGCTGTCCAAGTCCTGGAAGTGTTCAATTACGTACCACATTGTTACGGCATCAAATTTGTCCACACCAAATTCTCCGGCAACATCCGCATCGGGGAAGGAAGCAAGCAAGGCTGGATAGTGCAAGGTGTTCTGAACGTATTCAACCGCATCCTTGGAAATGTCTGTTCCAAAAACATGCCAGCCTGAATCATTTGCGGCGTCAAGGAAGGGTCCCAGCGCACATCCAATGTCCAGTACGGTTGGCGTAACAGATGAATGTCCGCGGCGGTAGATAAAGTCAATAATGCTTACCCTGCGAACACACTGGGCCTTTATGTTTTCAAAGTCATCCTGATAGGTTTTTCCGTATTGCTTTTTGTAGTCATCGTAGAAGTAGTCATGATTGTACTCAGTCTGATGGCTTTGGATTGTCCAAGACATGTAGAGCATACCGCATTTTTGGCAGCGGCGGAAAGTTCTTTCTGGGGTGTGGGCAATGAGAGGGTCTTTTGGCCAAGTCTTTTTTTCTTCCCGGCAAACAGGACAGTTAAGGTTTCTTCCCTGCGAAAGGTTCATCATAAAAGAATCAAGCTCGTGGATTCCGTTTTCCTTTACGTCCCTGTACAAAGATTTTTTGTCGTACAAAAGGTTCTGGAAAGATTCCTTGTTTATTAATGATGAATGAACACACTTAAAGCCGTATTTTTCTGCAAGGCTTTCGTGGAGAGGAGTTGTTCCCAAAAGAATTACCGCACATCCTGCAGCGGATGCCTCAAAAGCGGTAAAGCCGTAATGGGTTACTACAAGGTCAAATTCAAAAAGCTTTTCGCGCAAATTCATTACAGGTTCTATTACCCTTATGTATTTGGAAAGATTTTCCGGAACCTGATCCTGTAGGCTCTTTGCCTTTGAAGCGTCTCCCGCTATAGCCGTTACGTAAAGACCGCATTCAGCAAGCGCTATAGCGGACGGAAAGGCAAGAGATGCAGGGTCTTCCCCACCAAGCACCACCAGTGCTTTATGAATTTTAGCGCTTCTCTCTTCTTCTGAGCGGCGGTTCTTTGGAAGAATGATGAATCCCGGTTCTGCAAGATTCGGCTTTCTCGTATAACCCAACGACGGGATTACGTCTAGCAGGTAGTCAGCCCATTCAGTTTCAAGTGCGCCCTCGTCTATACTGGCAACAGGACACTGGAGGGAAATCTTCTTTGCTTCTGCTTCATCAGTTCTAAAAAGATCCGTTACAGCCAGATTGTAGCTTGAAATGTTTTCCAAAGAAGACACAACTTGCCACTGCTGCAGTCCCTCACCATACGCTTCTTCCAGTAGAGCCTTTGCCTGCTCCAAACCGCAGTCCTCGGGAACATAAATGTCTGCACCTGTCTTGCATGCCAAGTCCAAGCAGCGGCGAAGATGTCCTGTTCCCGCACCCTTTTTTGTGCTGGGGATAAGAATCATGGGATACTTTACGGAAGGAATCTGCATACCGCGGATTATTTCTTTTGAAGTATAAGGCTCAAGAATATTTTTCTTAAGCAAAGTGTCTGTTGTTTTTGCCTTGTTGGAAGAGACAGCCCTTAAAAAAGCCAATGCCCTTCTGTAGTCGCTTGCCGTGTCTATGGTTGTCCTAAGCTCCGGGTAATGATAGGCGGAAGGAGACTTTAGGAAAAGGCAGTTAAAATGATCCTGGTGCTTGTAAAGAGCCGGCCCCACGTGTTCATGGTCTTCTGCAGTAAGATTCTTAAGCTTGGAAGCTTCAAGAAGAGCCTGTGCGGAAAATATTTCTATTCCGGAACCATGCGGAAGTCCTGTCCATGTTATATAGTCAACAGTGGAAGCGGCCGTACGCTTTTTGTATTCTTCCAGAAGCTCTGTAGCGGCATCGTAAAAGAGGAACGGATTGTCTGCCGTAGCGCGAACAACAACGTCTGCCTTGGACACTTCTATTGTCTTGCAAAACCTGTCAAGAACATCTTCTTTGCTTCCGGCAAAAAAATTCCAGCCGCATTTCTTTGCAGCAAATTCAAGTTCAGGAGCGCTTTCCGAATCAACTGCAAGATAGTATGCGTCACAGGGAACCTTCTTCATAGAAGCAAGAACCCATTCCAATATGCTAAATCCACCGAGCGGCAAGAGAGCCTTACGTGGAAGTCTTGTGGAAGAAAGCCTGCACTGTACGATCAGGACCACCCTATCCTTTTTCTTACCGAACAAATCAAAAACCCCCATCTATTTTCCCCAGTTTTGAATTAAAGTTGCCGCGTCTTTTTTGAACCGGTACTTGTTCTTTTCCGTCCACTTCCTTGCAAGTCCAAAAAGCTCCAGCGCGTCCCTAAAAGAACATGAACGGTGAGCCCTGAATGCAAAGAAAGAGCTGAGCGGTATTTCTGCATGGTCATTCTTAAAGACAGGCAAAAGATTTTTTATGTAGAAGCGGAGGTATGAAGAATCCACCGTCTGGTTTTCTTCCGGCACATCGCCCGAATAGGAAAAGGAAAATGATGTCTGCACAGAAACCCTTTCTCCCCAAAGCCATGCCCTGCAGAACAAATCAACCTTCTGCCAGTACGCGGAAGAAATCGTGTAGTCTGCCCCACCAAGCTGAATGAATTTATTGCGGTCGTAAAAGCCTGCAAGGTCAGCGGGATAAAGCGTAACGTCCCCCTCCTGAATGGAAGGTGAAGATGCAACCGTAAAGACCGACTTTTCCACAGTTGGAAAGAAGCGCACGGGAATTGACTGGAATGTTGAAGTTGTAAGCCTTGGACATACGCAAAAGTCATTAAGCCCCATAAGCTTTTTTGCAAGCTGAGGAGTAAAAGAGATGTCTTCCATGCACATGTCATCCTGAAGAACAAGCACGTAGGGAGCTGTAGCCAAAGACATACCAAGGTTTAGCATGTCCCCTTCAGTTATATCCTCAAGCGCAACAACAAAGCTAACGCTGGGATACAAAGACGCTGCGTTTTCCGTTGCAAAGCGTTTTGAACCAGACTCAACGCTTATTATGCTGTTGAATCCGCGGTAGATAAGATTGTCAAACACACGGCTCTTAGAAGCTTTTTCCGTCCTGTTAAGAACTATGCAGTCTACCGGCATCTTTGCAGGGGATGATTTTTCCGCCCCGCCCATAACGGTATGATTTATCTGCCTCTGGTTAAAAATTGAAGGTATAGTATTCATCGCATTTCCCGCACTTGCCACAGTATTTTTTTTCTATATGCTCATTTACATAAGGCTTGAATTTATTCCAAACCGCCTCTATTCCTTCGCTAAGGACATTTCCGACAATTACGGCATCCCCAGCAAAAGGTTCATTTTCCCTGCACAGAGGAACGTCTCCGTTACCAAGAACGGTCATATCCCTCTTTATATGCCAGCATGGGTTCCTTAAGAGCGGGCTAAGGTCTGCCGGTCGCTCATCGTTAAAGAAAAGGCATGCATGGTCAAACTTTTGAATTATCACGTTTCCGCAAGAAGGAGATGCCTTGTCGTGCCAATAGCGGTAGAAAGACTCAAGCTCGCACTCGTTTGCATTCATTCTGGTAAACTGGGGCCAAACATTACCCGGGAAGAGCTGGCTTAAAACTTGAACAGCCTTTGTTGCCTTTGCAAAAGCAGACTCTTCCGCCCTAGTTCCGTGGATTGAATTGTAAACCTCAGGACTGAATGCGTCCATGCTTACAATCCAAGTAACGCGGGAAGGAGATTTTTCTGCAATCTTCTTAATCTGCTGCATAACGCCTTCTTCCAAAACATTAAGAGCATCCGTCTCTATCAAAAGAGAAAGCCCTTCGTGGGAAAGAACATCTTCCGCATACTTACCAAACTCCGGGTTAAGCAAAGGATCTGCAAAAGTTCCAAGCCCCACCACAGCCTGTTCAGAAAATTCTTCTGCCAAAGAAGTAAGCTTACTA
>JAGACC010000204.1 GCA_017614295.1 Treponema sp. | reverse complement strand
GGGCCAAATACTGTCTTTAGAATCTGGGCGTTAAGTCTTGTTGCCATAATTCCAAGCCAGTCACAGGCATTGTTAAGTTCTGCATCACTTGCAAAAGCGGCGGATTTTTTCTGTTCTTCAGTAAAGGATTCTGCAACTTTGCGGTAGGCGTTCTGGTAGACACGGGCCGGAGCTCCACCACCTGCAACAAGAATCAGACGGTTCTGCTTGTCGGACATAAGCCATTCAACAGCCATTCTGCCAAATTCTGCAAGGAAATTTGTATCAACTTCACCGGGGGCAATTATTGAACCGCCAACACTTAAAACCTTTGTATTCATATATACTCCTCTTTCTAATGTGCTTGCACTAATTGACCTGTTCTGAAACTGAAGCTTCCGAACAGGTTTAATGTATCTGCTCGATGCCTATGATAGTCGGGTTGTTCCACAGGGAGCTGTAGTTCAGCATTGAATCGCTGGCTTCTTCCCAAACCGACTGAAGTGCGTACGTTCTTGGACGGTAGACAATCTTGCTGTTAAGCAGAGAAGGTTTTATCTGAGTCCATCCCCTGCTAAATATTATGTGCTGGTTGTCCATGTTGCCAAAGTAGAATTCCGCCTTGTTGGAAATTTCCTGCTGAGGGGTAAAATTCAAACCGGCACCAAGAGCCGGGTCTACAGGGAACCAACCGTAGCCGTCAAAGTACACTTCTGCCCACCAGTGGTTTCTGGTAGTGGCGTTGTCTTCCACAAGTATTCCGCTAACGGGGAGAGCAGGTATTCCAGCAGCCCTGCAAAGTGCCGTAAACATTACGGAAAAGTCGTATGCGTCTCCGTACTTTAGCTCTAGCATATCAAGCACCGTAACGTTTCCAGCCCTTACTTCCTGGTAGACGGTAAAGTTTTCTATTAGGTACTCGTAAATGAGCTTTGCCTGCCTGTAGGGATTCTTTTCCCTTCCCACCACGGACTGGACAAGCTGAATTATTGCCGGGTTGGAAGATGGAACACAGCTGTCGGACGATGTGAACATGGAGTACAAAAGCCTCTGCCTGTCCGAATAGCGCTTAACCTGCCTGCTGTCTATTCCGCTCGTAACGGCATAAACTTCTACCGCAAAGACCTGGCTAAAGCGCTGCTTGCTTCCGTCTCCTCCGCTTATGTCTATCTGCTGGATGATGTCGTGGATGTCGTTCTTGATAAGAGGCTCCGGGCTAACCTCCGTTATGTTTGCAACCGGCTGGGATGCGCATACCGGTGGACGTGGAATGTAAAGGGTAATCCTTGAATCCTGACCCTGACCCCTGTTTTCTATGTCTGCGTTAACCTGAACAACATAAGTCCTGCTTGAAGAATAGGAACTTCTTCCAGATTTGTATTCAACAGTAAAAAGCTGGTTGCGGCTCATTCCGTTTGCGGTCTGGACATAGATTGAACCTGTAGCGGCTCCGTCGGGAACACGCACGTGAAGTTCGCTGTCGCTCCAATACTCGTAGTCAAAGTCCATTTCGTTGGCAGAAACGTATACTCCGCTCTGACCGGTACTTCTTTGGGCAGCGGATGCGTTTGTGTATGAACGGTTTGCAGAAAAATAGACCTGGGAAGATGCGCGCACGTTGCCAAAGTTTGCACCTGTAATTACGATTGTTTCTCCAGGTTCTGCTTTTTCCGGTTCCACGCTCCTGATTATTGGCAGCGAAGTCCTTGGATTCTGCCGCACGGCAACGGGAATTCCTGACTGTCTTGCAAAGAATGATGGGTTTGACTTTCCAACCGAAGTCTGAACGGTAACAAGACCGTCTTCTACGGTTTGCGGAAGGACAAGGCGGATCTGCTTGTCTGTCCAGCTAACATAGCCTGATGAAGTTATGCGTGAACCTGCAATCTCTACGAAAGAGTCTGCCCTCTCGCTTCCAAAGTTTTCTCCGTGGATCGTTACCGTCTCTCCGGGTGAACTTACCGGTGGGGCAATGGAAACTATCTCCGGCTTCTTTCTTGAACTGCGTCTTGCAAAGCTTGAAAATGCAAAGAATAAAACAAGAATTCCCGCCAGCGTAAGAATGCGCGCCAACGGGTATTTCTTGAGAAGTTGAACATATAATTTTAGGGACTTCAATTTCCGCTCCCTATTTCGAGGGAGATGTTTGCAAAGGGTGAATAGAACTTAAAGTTGAAGCCCTTTGTCTTCTTCTGCTCTTCGGAAATAACTTCTTCCGGAAGCGGTGTGAACACGTCATAGGTTGCAGGATAAGCGCCTGTCCCAGAAGCGTTCCTAACATAGGCGGAAGTTGGCATAGAGGTAAAGTTACCGTTAAAAGATGCCTGTCCCTGTGAACCGTGCTCCAAGTATGCGTCCTCTCCCAAAAGTGACTGAATCTGAACTTCGCCAAGGTTTGCCGGGTCTGCCTGCATAGAATCCAAGGAAACCGTAGAAGCGGGTGTTGCCAAAGAAGCCCTTGCTACCGGGTGGAAATCCTGAACCTGAACAGACTTTCCGCGACCAAAAGGAAGAACTATGCCCAAAACAGCGGCGGCGGCAATACCGGCAACAAAGTAGCTCATCTTCTTTGCGGTCGTAAAGCTCTTTGCGGGCCTTGTGTCGATCGTCCTTGTAAAGTTAAGCTTTGACTCCAGCTTTTCCCAGGAAGCATCCATGCGGTCCTTGCCAAACTCTATGGAAGCTGAGTCCTGGGCAAAAACCTTGTGCAGCTTACGGAGCTTTTCCAGTTTTGCCTGGCAGTCGGGGCAAGAGGCTACGTGTTCTTCGTATTTTGCCAGATATGCCATTGGCAGTTCGCCGTCGAGGTAAATTGAATGAATATCATAATCAGGACAGGTAGACATCATCTTCTCCTATTATTTTAGCAAGCTGTTCGCGGGCGCGGAACACACGGACCTTTACATTGCCTTCCGTAATCCCAAGCGCCTGCCCTATTTCCTTGTAGTTCATTTCTCCGTACTCACGCAGCACAAGCACTTCCTTTAGCTTGTCGGGCAAGAGGTTCAAGGCTTCCTTTGTCTTTTGGACAGCTTCAGCCTTAAGAAGCTCCGTCTCGCCGGAATCCATGTGCTGCCTGTTTTCGTACAGAACCTTGTGGTAAGCCTTTGCCTCGCGTACCTTGCGCTTTGCATAGTTTAGCGACGCATTCTTTACCACGCGTATAAGCCAGAACTTTGCGTCATCCATGGAAGGGAACACGAGTTTTTTTTCGTTCGCCTTGATGTATGAGTCATGTACTAAATCTTCGGCAGCTTCTTCGTCATTCACGATGCGGAAAGACACCTTGAACAAAAGCTGCATTGTGGCGTTATATACTTTTCTAAAGTCCTGCGGATCAGAACAGTTTATCTGCCCCGCCGAACCCTCTTTACTGTTAAACATCCTAGCCTCTTGTAAGTTACAGCTTTAGCCGCAAAAATCACGCTTGCAAGCCAAAACTGGAAAAACTCATTTTTTGCGCTCCCAGACAGGACCGTTCGGGGTGTCCGTAACAACAATGCCCCTAGCCGTAAGCTCGTCACGGATTCTGTCCGCCTCCGCAAAGTTCTTGTCCTTCTTGGCCTGAACCCTGGCTGCAACCAGAGCGTCTATCTCTGCGGCTTCGCTGTCCCCCTCGTGGCTGGGAGAACTTGCAGAAGAAGCGCCTGTAGACAAAGAAGCGGCATTCTGTGACTGCAAAGCTTCATTTGCGCTCTTTAAGAGGCCAAGACCAAGCACACTGTCCATGCGACCAACAAGCTCCAGCGCCTCGGAAGGATTTAAGGAAGAGTCCTTAACTGCTTTTTGAACACGGCTTAGAGCAGCAGGAGTACCAAGGTCATTCTCCAAGTCTTCCTTAAATTTTGTAAGAAGCTCTACAGCAGAAGAAGAAAGCCCTTCCAAAGAAGCAGCCTCACCCTTTGCATAGTCTTTTTGGCAGGCGTTTTGGCAGGCATTTTTGCAGGCGTCTTCGCCCATGCTGCCACCCGCCTGTTTTGCAAGCTTTGCAACGCGGTTAACAAGAGCACCCCTTGCGTTCTTTGCGCTCTCCATGGCATCAAAGCTAAAGTAAAGCTGCTTTCTGTAATGGCCTCCCAAAAGGAAGAAGCGGTAGTCAAGCGGACTGTAGCCTTTATCTATTAACGACTGAAGGCGCAAAAAGTTACCGCTGGACTTGCTCATCTTTGCAGCCTCAACCTCTCCGGAAGAAGGGTCTTCAGAAGCCTTGGGCTTTGCAATTACAAGGAATTCATTGTGCAGCCAGTAGTTAACCCACTTCTTGCTTGTAGCACCCTCGCTCTGGGCAATTTCGTTG
>JAGACC010000203.1 GCA_017614295.1 Treponema sp. | reverse complement strand
TCATTCTGAACTACACTTTTTTCCCTTTCAAACTCATCTTCAGGAAAGATGCAGTTTTCGCTCATGTCAAAAAGATGTCCTGCTGCAGTTTCAAAATTTCCGTTCAGTGCAGGAACAGCGCAGTATATGCACACGTTTTCACGTTCTGTAAACGCATTTATAAAGCCGCCCATTCTGTCAAACGAAAGTGCCAGATTCCGGGCAGAAACTGTTTCTGTTCCCTTAAAAAGAAGGTGCTCCGTAAGATGTGAAATGCCGCGGTTTTCTTTTGACTCGTAACGGCTCCCCGCAGAAAACCAGAATCCGATCGAAGCAGTTTTTGCAGATTCGATTTTTTCAGTAATAAGAACGACGTTATTCGCAAGTACTTTCTGTTCAATCATATGATAAAGTTTATATAATAAAAAAAAGCTTTCCACTGAAAATCCGTCCCAAAAAAACGGCTTCGACCTTCGGTCTGCAGATGTTTTTTGTTCCGGTTTTTCAGCTCCAGCTTTTTTTATTTATTAATCTTATAAATAAATTCTAGTTCTGTGCTTCGATGGCGTCGATGTAAGAAAGGTTAAGGCGGCCCATCTTGTCTACTTCGAGAAGCTTGACAGGAACGCTCTGTCCTTCCTTAAGGACATCCGTTACCTTTTCTACGCGGCTTCTTGAAAGCTTTGAGATATGGCAAAGACCTTCTTTTCCAGGAAGAATTTCAACAAATGCTCCAAAGTCCATGATTCTCTTAACAGTTCCGTTGTAGATTGTACCTGGCTCCGGATCTTCACAGATAGCCTTTACTGCTGCCTTTGCTGCATCAGTTGCTTTTCCTGTCTTTCCGTAGATTGTAACTGTTCCGTCATCATCAGTATTGATTGTAACTCCGTACTGTGAGCACAAAGCCTTTACGTTCTTTCCGCCTGGTCCAATAAGGGCACCGATCTTGTCTACAGGAATCTTAAGGCTGTCAATCTTAGGAGCATAAGCGCTGATTGGCTGAGGCTTGTTGATGCACTGTTCCATTATGTCAAGGATGTGGTTGCGTCCCCTCTTTGCCTGGTCAAGAGCCTTCTTCATTATGTCCATGGAAACACCGGCAATCTTAATGTCCATCTGGAAACCGGTAATTCCGTCGCGTGTACCGGCTACCTTAAAGTCCATGTCTCCCAAGTGGTCTTCTTCGCCAAGGATGTCGGAAAGGATAGCATACTTCTTGTACTGGGGGCCATCTGTAATAAGACCCATAGCAATACCTGCTACCATCTTCTTCATAGGAACACCGGCTGCCAAGAGAGAAAGACATCCACCGCATGTAGAAGCCTGTGATGAAGAACCGTTTGACTCCATGATCTCAGAAACAACACGGATTGTATAAGGGAATTCCTCGCGTGAAGGAATCATAGGTGCAAGTGAACGGCGTGCAAGGTTTCCGTGACCAATTTCACGGCGGCCAGTCGTAAGCTTTCCAACCTCACCTACAGAATATGGAGGGAAGTTGTAGTGCAAGATAAAGTTTTCGCTGCGGTCGCCTTCAATGTCGTCATAGACCTGTTCGTCCATTGCAGTACCCAATGTGGTAACGGCAAGAGACTGTGTTTCACCACGTGTAAACAAAGCGCTTCCGTGTGGGCGTGGCAAAACGTTTACTTCGCATGTAATTGGGCGGATGTCTTCTGTTCCGCGTCCGTCAATACGCAAGCCCTTGTCCAATATGCTTGAGCGGAGCAAGTTGTACTGGATGTCATCAAACAAAGCGTCAAAGAGCTTCTTCTGAGTTTCATCCTCAAGCTGTTCAGCGTGGTTTGCTGCAACCTTAGCCTTTACTTCTTTTACTGCGCTTGAGCGGGCCATCTTTCCCTTAAGGAAGCATGCTTCCTGCATAAGAGGAATAGCCTCGTTGCGGATTGCGTCTTCGTTGTCAAGCTTAATGTTAAGAGGAGCAAGCGGCAGTTTTTCCTTACCGGCAAGCTTCTGGAGCTCTTCCTGAAGAACGCACATGTCGCGGATAAATTCCTGAGCCTTTTCAAGGGCACCAAGCATTACGTCTTCGGTAGCTTCCTTTGCACCGCCTTCTACCATTGTAAAGCCGTCTTTTGTACCGGCAACAACAATTTCAAGCTGGGCCTTTTCAATCTGATCGTATGTTGGGTTAAGGATATACTCACCATTGATGTAGATTACGCGTACACCTGCAACCGGTCCGTGGAAAGGAATGTCGCTTATTGTAACTGCAGCAGATGATGCAATTACTGCAAGAATGTCCGGTGGGTTAACGCCGTCTACAGAAACACATGTTGGAACAATCTGAAGTTCGCGTCCGAATGAAGGTTCAAAAAGCGGGCGCATAGGGCGGTCAATAAGGCGGCTAACAAGGATTTCCTTGTCCTTGGGACGACCTTCCCTCTTTACAAAACCGCCGGGAATTTTTCCGGCTGCATAGAATTTTTCATTATAATCAACTGTTACGGGAACAAAATCAAGGCCTTCTTTTACTTCGCTAGAAGCGCAGATGGTCGCAATAATGGCAGTTCCGCCGTACTGTGCATAAACACAACCGTTAGCCTGTTTTCCAATTTTTCCTGTTTCAAGAATCAGCTCGCTGTCGCCGATTTTTTTTGTTACTCTTTGTACCATTGTATCCTTCTTTTGATTCTTTTTTTTAGGATCCATTTTTAAGATGAACCCAAGGAGCCTCCGTTTGAACAGCCGGAAGCCCCAAAAGCAAAGAAACAAAGCCTTTGCCTTTAAACAAAAAACGGCAGCTTATCCACAAAGGATTATTGCTGCCATATTTTAGTTTACTTACGGATTCCGAGTTCCTTAATGAGTGCGCGGTAACCTTCAAGATTTACGCGCTGCATGTAACGGAGCATCTTGCGCCTCTGTCCAACAACCTTAAGAAGGCTTCTGGAAGCGGTTGTATCCTTGGGGAACTGTTTGCAGTGAGCAGTCAGCTGCTTGATTCTCTCTGTAAGCAGTGCAATCTGAACTTTTGTGTTGCCGGTGTCAGATGCATTTTCACCGAACTTTGATACGACAGAAGATGTCGTTTCTTTTGTAAGTGCCATTACTTACTCCTAAAAAATAATTTTTTTGACCCTTGAAGCAAAATTTGCCGACGGCATGGAAAGAGAAATCCTTCCGTCCCTAACGGCACACTCCGCATGCAGGGTCGTTAACGCAGCCGCATTCAATTCCACCGAATCTTCTGCAGCGGCAGTTAATTCAACTGTTACGCCGTACTTTCCGTCCAAAGGCAAAACCTGTCGGGAAAAAGCACTTGCCCAATAAGAGCCATTTTCTTCTTTCCATTCAAGACCTGTGCAGTCATAGGCAAAGGGCCGGCCTGTCATCCTAAGAGCAAGGTCAAAGTCCGCCTTTTTAAGTGCATCCCTAATTCTGCTGGAACTTATGCGCTGTCCTTCAAGCAAGACATCCGGAACAAGTGCACATTCGATTCCCTCCGCTTTGCAAAGCAAGGCAAGGTCATCCATCTTAAAGGCACCTTTGTATCCGCAGCAAAAATCCTGTCCTTCCGCAATAAAGCGCATTCCGCATTCATCAGAAAGCGTATGGATAAAAGAAGTTCCTTCTATTTTACTGAATTCGGGAGAAAAGTCAATGACTATGGCAAAATCAAGGCCCATATCCGAAAAAATTTGTTTCTTTTGTTCAACGGAAGAAAGCTCGCCGGAAAAAGCCGGATCCATCTTTGCAGGAGAGACAAATGTTACGCAGCCGCGTACAAATTCATCCTTGGCAAGCACCCTTTCAAGAATGGCCTGATGCCCCTTGTGAACACCGTCAAAGCTTCCAACGGAAAGAGCCGTTCCCCTGCAAAGCCATTCAAGCGGGAATTTATGCAAAAGAATGTCCTGCCAGGAAAAGATGCGGAATTCCTTTTTCTTCTTCTGAACCACAAAGCCGTAGCTGTATTTGTCCGATTTTTTTGAAGGAAGGCTTACAACCCCGGCAAAAGAATTGTCAGAGTAAAAGACAGCCGCTTCATCCGCACTACCCTCCGTTAAGCCAGAAGTTGAGTCAAAAGGCAAAAGCATAGACTTCTTTAAAGGACGGCCGTTCATAAAATAGCGTTCAAATTCATTCTTTATTACAAGGGGAAAAAGAGAGCACTTCTTTGCAACAGAAGGTGTAAAAGCCATAAAATGTGAGCGAACTTCCCTTATTTCTTCTTCGGAAACAGGCTTCTTTTCTTTTTTGGCGCCAAAATCCTGCTGCTCTATATTCTTTAAATCCTGCAAAGCGTTTTGAATTGTAAAGGGCTTAATGTCCTTGTAAAAGGCGGATTCTTCTATTTTAAAAGGTCCAACCTGTGTGCGGCGCAATGCAGAAAGATGGGCGCAGCTTTTTAGAGAATATGCTATGTCCCTGGCAAGAGAGCGTATATATGTTCCTTTTGAACATGAAATTTCAAGGAGGGCGTATGCACAAGGATCTTTATCCGTCGGCTCAAGAAAATCAAGGAGAGTGTTCTTGTATACAAAAATCTGCCTTGGTTCAAGGTGAACTTCCTGACCGCTACGCACAAGGTCGCTTGCTCTTTTTCCGTCTACATGGAGTGCGCTGTACAAGGGAGGTGTCTGCAAAAGGGGGCCGGTAAACTTAGGCAGGGCTTCTTCCACCTCTTTTTTTGTAGGCGGAGGCAATGTCTTTAAAATCTGACCTGTAGGTTCAAGGGTGTCGGTTTCTTTTCCAAAACAGACAAGGGCAAGATATGTCTTTGTAAATGATGTTACATGCTCTACAAGGTGGGTTAGGTTTCCGCACAAGACTATGAGCAGACCGTCCGCAAATGAATCTAGCGTACCCGTGTGCCCCACCTTTGATGTGCCGAGCGATTTTTTTATTACGGAAAGGGAAGAAAAACTTGTAAGCCCGCTTTTCTTGCAGTAAGGCAAGATTCCAGAAGGCAAATCCTTTGACGAATCCTTATTTTTCTTCATCACTTGAACTGGCGGCACTTTCTGATGCAGATGAAGCCTCTTCCCTTTCCAGGGCGTTAAGCTTCTGCACCATGTCGTAGCCGTCCTTTATGCTTGAATCCGCAATAAAGGTAAGCTTGGGAAATTTATAGATAGTAAGCTTCTTTGCTATGGTTGACTGAATAAAGCCTGCAGCACTTTGCAGCCCCTGAACTCCGCGCTTTACGGAATTGTCATCCATAAAAGAAGAAACATACACTTTTGCGTAGGCCAAGTCACCCGCAACATCCACCCGGTGAATGGTAAGGAATTCATTTACGCGGGGGTCCTTTATTTCGTGGCGGATAATCATGTTGGAGATTTCAGACTTAAGCTGTTCTCCAAGCCGTACCAATCTGTACTGTCCCATGATTATTCACCTGCCCCTTCACGCTTAGCGGCTTCTTCTGCCTTCTTAGCTTTTCCAGCTTCCTTTGCAGCGGCCTGTTCAGCTTCATACTGAGCCTTAGCTTCGGCAGCCTTTCTTTCTTCAGCAGCCCTGCGTTCAGCCTCGCGTTTTTCTGCAGCAGCCTTTTCGTCTACAAGGGTATCTCCAAGCTTGCGCTTTACTTCAACAAATTCGAAGGCTTCAATCTGGTCGCCAACCTGAATGTCCTGCCAGTTTTCAATGCCAACACCACATTCAAATCCGTACTTGACTTCCTTAACGTCATCCTTGAAGTGCTTAAGAGAAGCAACTTTGCCTGTAAACTTTACAACGCCGTCACGAATAACGTTTACGCTGCTTGTCTTTTTGATGATACCGTCTGTAACGTAACATCCTGCGATAAGACCAATCTTTGGTACGCGGAATGTATTGCGGACTTCGAGTGTACCGGTAACTTCTTCCTTTGTATCCGGCTGAAGCATACCTTCCATTGCCGCCTGAATTTCTTCAACACACTTGTAGATGATGGTGTACTTGCGTATTTCTACCTTTTCCTGATCTGCAAGAGCCTTTGCCTTTGGTGTAGGACGAACGTTAAAGGCTATGATGATTGCATTTGAGTCAGCGGCGGCAAGTGTAACATCGCTTTCGTTGATTGCACCGGCGCTTGAGTGGATTACAGAAAGACGGATTTCTTTTGTGGAAAGCTTTTCCAAAGAATTCTTGAGTGCTTCTGCAGAACCCTGAAGGTCGGCCTTGATGATAACCTTGAATTCCTTAACTTCGCTGTTGGCAATGTCTGTGTAAAGGGTTTCCGCATTTGTCCTGCGAACAGCCTTTGCTGCTTCAAAGCGCTTAAGTTCCTGTCTCTTTGCTGCAAAGTCACGGGCATCACGCTCGCTTTCTGTAACCTGGAACGGATCACCAGCGTTTGGCATGGATTCAATTCCAAGGACTTCTATTGGCATTGAAGGAGTTGCTTCCTTTACCTTCTGACCCTTGTCGTTAAAGATGGCTCTTACGCGGCCTGAATAAATTCCTGCAACGAAAGGATCGCCTGTACGAAGAGTTCCGCGTTCTACTACTACTGTAGCAACAACACCGCGTCCCTGGTCTATGCGGCTTTCTATTACCTTACCTTCTGCACGGCAGTCATACTGGGCCTTAAGCTCAAGGATTTCCGCCTGAATAAGGATAGCGTCAAGAAGGTCGTCTATACCCTGTCTCTTGAGGGCTGAAATATTAACATACTGGGTGTCTCCGCCCCATGCTTCCGGTGTAAGACCGTGCTCTGAAAGCTGAGTCATTACGCGGTCCGGGTTTGCATCCGGCTTATCGATTTTGTTTACAGCAACAATAATCGGAACCTTTGCATCCTTTGCATGGTTGATAGCCTCAAGTGTCTGGGGCATAACACCGTCATCAGCGGCAACTACGAGTACTACAATATCCGTAATCTGTGCACCGCGTGCGCGCATCATTGTAAATGCTTCGTGGCCAGGAGTATCCAGGAAAGTGATTGTTCCCTTTGGTGTGGTAACCTGGTAGGCACCAATCTTCTGGGTAATACCACCTGCTTCTCCCTCTGCTACGTTTGCATTGCGGATTGCGTCCAATGTCTTTGTCTTACCGTGGTCAACGTGACCCATAACGGTAACGATAGGAGGCCTTACCTGTACAGTTGAATCCTCGCCCTTTTCGCTTTCGATGACAGTCTCGTCGTAAAGGCTTACGAGGTGAACCTTACAGTTGTATTCCTCTGCGAGAATTGTAGCAGTGTCGCTGTCTATGCTCTGGTTGATTGTAACCATCATACCCATAGACATGAGCTTTGCAATAATCTCGTTTGCCTTGAGGTTCATCTTCTTGGCAAGATCGGAAACAGAAATTGTTTCCATAATATCTATTGTT
>JAGACC010000202.1 GCA_017614295.1 Treponema sp. | reverse complement strand
TTTATTCCATACAAATATCTTAGGCTTTCTTGTCTCTTTCCGCTTTTAAATGTAGTCTCTGGAGTTTCGCCGCCATTGTAATTTATTAGAAAAGTTCGGTATTCAGAATCAAGTGCTACGCCATATTTGTCTTCAAACTTTTTAATGCGTTTTTCATTTCCCTTTCCATATTTTGCGATTAACATTATAAGTTACCTCTTACTACTATGATCCTTTTTTTAATCCTGGCTACATGTGAGATTTTTAATTTTGCGCCCAATGACTTTTGTTTTGAACGCAAGTTATGTGCATTATTCTATTTTGCCAGTTCTGTTTTATTAATATCAGTATACAATATATCCTTTGATTTTTGCTCTTTTATTGTGTAGTATAGGCATAAATAATACTTTGCTCTTTCGCGATACAGATTCATTATTCCGTTTAAGTATTCTCCTATATAAACAACTTTTCCAACTTTGTTGAAATCTATATTTTCATTTACTAATTTTAAACTTTGCTCTATAGCCTCTTCCCATTTCTTCTGGTTTTCTCTTATTTCTTTTTCTGATTCTGGAAGGATGGATATTAATCTTTCCATTTCAAGATACATTTGATTTTTCCAAATGGAGTTATATTTTCCAAGAAGAAGTTGCCATTCATAATTGCTAGACCAATTCTTATTTTCTATTTTAAATTGCTTGTCAATCTCGTTGTTTTTTGGAAAATAAGATTCATTTAATGTCTGTGAAAAGCATGGGAAAGAAAATATTACAAATAAAAATAACAAAAATACTTTTTTCATTTTTTTTCCTTTTACATTACTGTGCAGGAGCAGTTTTGCCCAAGTAATTGTATACAGGTAGTTTATCACTTCTGTAGAATTCATTCTAGCTAATACTACTGCGTTAGGGATTGGAGCACCTTTAGTCCCGAACGGAGAGAGGGATGAGCCGAATAGGCGAAGTGCGGAAAGCCCGACCGGACGCGGAGCGGACGGGAACGCCAAAAAAATTATAAACTTGTTGACAAGTAATAAAAGTTGTGCTAAGGTAATCTTAGTTAGTAGGTTTTAATAATAGTTTTCTAGGAGAAACATGATGCCTTTGTTATTTGCAGATTCGGGACGGGAAGTTCAGATTAAGAAGATTGGCGGCGATTCGGCTGTAAAGCAACATCTTAACGAGCTTGGCTTTAACGTTGGTTCACCTGTTACTGTTATTTCAAAAGTCAGCACAGGCATTATTGTGAAGGTTAAGGATTGTAGGCTTGCTTTAGACAAATATATGGCTTCTAAAATAATCGTATAGATTTTTTTAATTTGGAAAATTTATTTGTACTCGGTAAGCAATTTTTTTTGCTTTAGGCTCATTTTTTGAGTTTGGGGGAATGCTGTCTTTGCGTTTTTGGGGCTAGCGTTTTGCTTTTTATTTTGCGGCTTTTTATTTTGTGGCTTTATTTAAGATACAGGAGAATAAAATGAAGACTTTAAGAGATGTTGAGGTGGGCGATTCTGCAACCGTTGTCCGCTTGAAGGGTGAGGGGGCCTTAAAGCGCCGCCTTATGGACATGGGCTTTACAAAGGGATGCTCTGTTTACGTGCGCAAGGTAGCTCCTCTTGGTGATCCGGTGGAAGTGACGATCAGGGGATATGAACTTTCTGTCCGCAAGGATGATGCGGAAAATATTGAGGTGGAATAATATGGCAACGAAAATAGCTTTGGCAGGAAATCCTAACTGTGGAAAGACCACTATGTTCAATTCGCTTACTGGTGCAAGCCAGTATGTTGGTAACTGGCCGGGAGTAACCGTAGAAAAAAAAGAGGGAAAGGTTAAGGGTAAAAAAGAGCTTGTGGTAACGGACTTGCCCGGTGTGTATTCGCTTTCTCCTTATACCAACGAAGAGGTTGTTACGCGCGACTATCTTTGCAGCGATGAACCTTCTTCCGTAATAAATATTGTGGACTCTACCAATATAGAGAGGAACCTCTATCTTACCACTCAGATTTTGGAGCTTGGAAAACCTGTTGTTATTGCCCTTAACATGGTGGACTCTCTTAAAAAGAGCGGCGGTTCAATAGACGTTGCAAAGCTTTCTGAAAGGCTTGGATGCAAGGTTGTGGAAACGGTTGCTCTTTCCGGCAAGGGGGTAAAAGAAGTTGCTCTTGCTGCAGAGGAGGCTGCAAATTCTTCTGCTAAAGTCCCACAGGCAACTTTTTCTGCTGATGTTGAAGAGGCTATTTCTAAGGCGGAAAAAATTCTTCCTTCCAGCGTAAAGGATAGTCTTAAGAGATGGACGGCAATAAAACTTTTGGAACGCGACGAAAAGGTTTTGCAAAGGCTTTCTCTTTCTGCGTCTGATGCGGAAAAGGC
This sequence comes from Treponema sp., assembly GCA_017614295.1. Taxonomy (GTDB): domain Bacteria; phylum Spirochaetota; class Spirochaetia; order Treponematales; family Treponemataceae; genus Treponema_D. Next base: position 2,366 of record JAGACC010000202.1, on the reverse strand, counting down.
AGAGGCTCTTTCTAAGGCTCTTGAATCTAAGATGGGGGATGACGTTGAGTCTGTTATAACAAATGCCCGCTATGAATACATAAGTAATTTGCTTAGGGGTATTGTTTCTAAGAAGGGTGAAAAGCTTACTACTTCCGACAAGATAGACAAGGTGGTAACAAACCGCTGGCTTGGCCTCCCAATTTTTGCGCTTGTAATGTGGTTCGTCTACTGGGTTTCCGTAACAACGATTGGTACTATGGGAACGGACTGGGCTAACGATACTGTTGCAGGTGGAATCCAGGGCTGGGTGGAAGAGCGTATGGTGAATGCCGGCGCAAACGAGATTCTTACCGACTGTGTTGTGAATGGACTTCTTGGCGGACTTGGTGCAGTGTTTGGATTCTTACCCCAGATGGCAATTCTTTTCTTGCTGCTTTCTATTCTGGAAGATGTTGGTTACATGACCCGCATTGCTTTTGTAATGGACAGAATCTTCCGCAGGTTTGGTCTTTCCGGTAAGTCATTCATTCCGCTTTTGATTTCTTCTGGTTGTGGAATTCCTGGAATTATGGCAAGCCGCACTATTGAAAACGAAAACGACCGCCGCATGACCATTATGACTACAACTTGGATTCCTTGTGGAGCAAAGCTTCCTGTAATAGCAATGTTCGGCGTAGTAATTGCTTCCAAGGTTACGGGAACAGACGGTTCTTGGGTTGGACCTGCAATGTACTTGATTGGTGTGGCAGCGGTTCTTCTTGCAGCTATTATTCTTAAGAAGACAAAGTATTTCCACGGTCCTGCAGCCCCATTTGTAATGGAACTTCCCCAGTACCACTTGCCGCAGTTAAAGACAGTTCTCCTGCACACATGGGAGCGTCTCTGGAGCTTTATAAAGAAGGCTGGAACGATTCTCTTTGTAGCATGTCTTGTAATGTGGTTCCTTTCTAGCTACGGATTTAACAAAGCGCATGAAGCTTATGTGGACGAAGATGGAAATGAAGTTGAAGCTAGCGAGGGCGGATTTGGTCTTGTGGAAGATTCAGCGGATTCTGTTCTTGCTGTGGTTGGAAACAGTGTGCGCTACGTATTTATTCCTCTTGGATTTGGCGATGCGGAAAACGGCTGGAAAGCGGCGGCATCTTCTATATCCGGTTTTTCTGCAAAGGAAGCAATTGTTACTACGATGGGTGTTCTTGCCAATGTTGATGATGAAACTGCTGAGGCTGCACTTGAAGAAGAAGAAGCTCAGAGCGCTGTTTCTGATGCGGTTGGCGGATGGTTTGCCACGGCAATTGCAGCCTTTGCATTCCTTTTGTTCAACATGCTGGACTCTCCTTGTCTTGCAGCTATTGCAACTATGGCAAATGAACTTAAGAGCCGCAAATGGTTCTGGTTTGCAATACTCTTCCAGAATATATTTGCATGGATTGTTACGCTGATTTTCTACCAGCTTGGAATGCTCTTTGCACACGGAGCATTTGGCGTGGGAACCGTAGTAGCCTTTGTGCTTTTGGCGGTATTGCTTATTGCGCTTTTCCGCAAAAACCCTTATGCTGAAGCAGACAAAAAAGGCCCATCTGCTGCATAACTAGATTGTTTGTAAAAAAGGAGGACGACATGGTAAGCATTGTTATAATTGGACTGATAGCTGTATACTGCGCTTTTGTCGTCCTCCATTTATTTAAAAAATTTTACACTGCAAAGAAAACCGGAACTGCCCCCTCGTGCTGCGGATGTTCCCATTCTTCCACATGCAAATTGTGTGCACAAAAGAAATCCGCACAAAAAGATGGGGAAGAAAAAAAATAAGAAAATTCTTTAATATAATATTTGCCACGCTTCAAATACAAGTGAACTGTTCTTTTTTAGCGGTGGCCTAGCAGCAGGGATTGGAGGGGCGGCGCAGCCGTTGCGAAGCAATGGAGCGGGTTAGGGCCCCGCGGATTCCGCAACGAAGTTTCAAGCGACCCCGCAAAGCCCCTTGCAGGATAATCTCCCGAAGGGACAGTTTACCAAAAGACTGCTGCCCAAAAAAATAAAATCAAATATTTTTATTTTATAAGCCCAAAGCGGTTCAGCGGCCAAATTCTAAGGCTTGCGCGTCCTAGGATTTTTTCGCGGCTAACGTACTGGGGGCTCATGTTGCTGTAGTAGGTGATGGAAAGTTCGTCGTACTTGGTTATGGGGATGAGCGTGTAGTCGTAGCTGTGCCTCATGTCCAAGGAGTTGTAGCGGTTGTCTCCCATCATAAAGTAGCAGTTTTCCGGTATGTAGCTTGGGCTTCCGTCTTTTGCGTTTTCCGGGAAGACTGGCATGTTGCGCTGGTCTAGTCTTGCAAGGTATGAGTTTAGTTTTTGCGCGTATGCCATGTGCTTTGCTAT
>JAGACC010000023.1 GCA_017614295.1 Treponema sp. | reverse complement strand
TCGCTGAAAAGAATCAAATCCTCAAAAAAAAGCAACTGCTGGAAAAGCATCCTGAACCTGTTTTTCTTTTCGCTGATGATAAGTGAGGCATAAAGGAAGGAGCATACAGCCATTCCGGTAAGTTCCATTGAAATGTTTGCAGTGGCTTCGATATTTTCTTTTATTGTTCCGTCTGGAATAAGATTAAAGAAGTGAAAATACCGGCAGCAGAATAACGCTGTAATAAAAAGAGCAAGCGTCAGGACAAAGAGACCCCATTCGGTGATATTTTTTTCTTTCATGCAAAAAATTATACAACAATTTGCCTTTTTTGTCCTACATCTGGCAACACGGGTTTTCTATACTATGGCCATACTAAAGAAACAGAGGATACCCTTAAGGGGGTAGCCAAAAGGAGTAAAACCATGAAACACGGTACTTTCTTGAAAATGGCCTTAGCTGTAGCAGGGTTGGGAGCATTCCTTACAGGATGTTCAGGAATATGCTCTGATTATTCGGGCAGGGAAGCAAGCATTGGCAATACATCGTCAATCAAAACCAGGGCGGCTGTAGAAAAACTTGCTTACATGGGAGGTTCAGCAGTTTACAATGCGGGAGATCCTTCTGCCAGCCAGCTTGCAAAGAATGCAGTGGTTGCAGTAAGACTCGGCAAGGTTGAAAAAAACAATCTTGGCGGGGGTGTCGTAAGCTACAAAAACTCAAGCACAGATTACACCCTTGGCTTTATTGAAGTTTCGGATGTCAATTCTGACTGCATAAGCTTTTCCTACAACACCTTTAGGAATGATTCAAACTCATATTCGTTTGCAGGCTACTTTATAGTAAGGAATGGCGAAAGCTGCGACCTGAACGGCGACGGTGAACAGGATGTGAAGTACGAAAATGGCCACAATGGCATAAAAAACACAAACTGGCTTACCTTCATCAACAATGCAGAAAAGGACACTTCATCCCTTTTTGCGGTTATCCCGGAGCAGTATGAACAACGCACTTATCCTTCCGGACTTATCGGAATCAACTCGGACGGGCGCTCTGTTGTAACAAAGAACAACATAAGGACAAAGGGCCGTGCCGTCGTTGCGAACATCTCTTACGGTGATTATGTAATCGATTCCGATACAAACAGTTGCCAGATCTATGTCGGTTCAAGAATCAACGCAAGGTCTGCCAGGTCTTTGAGCGACAGTGAACTTAAGGCAATAAACACCGTTAAATCGGATGACGTTCAAAGCCTTTTGTTCAAGCCCCAGGAATTTGACGGAGGATATTCAATTTCCGACTTACTTGCTAAAATGCCTGCCACAATCGTAACAAAGAATTATGCAGATATGTCTGTGTTCGAAGCAGTTGGATATTTGAACAGCCTTATCGCCCGCAGGGACTTTATCGACAAGCTTCTTGCCGCTGAATCGGGAGACGCAGTGGAAGAAATCAAGCAGCAGCTTGCTATGCAGCCTGTTTCATGCGAAGAAGAAAGGGTCCTGTTCAACAGGCACTCACTTGCCTTGGTTTATCCGGATTTGTGCCCGGACTTTAGCCTTGCTTCAACTTCAATGAGCGTTGTATTCCCATGGCTTTACGTAAGCTTTGGAGAATTGCCTACAGAAGAAGAAATAGAAAACACTGCCCGCAGTGCCCGCAGCGTTTCATCTCCTTCAAAAGTCGTTTATGCAGAAGAATATGAAGAATACCTTGCAAAAAGGAAGGCAATCGAAGACGGTTTTAACAAGCTTTCAAGTTTTGACGTAGCACCATTGATTGGCTCGATTATTGGAAACGGAAAGCTTGCAAGCCTTATGAACCAGACAAAAATCAGCCTTAAGGTTGGTGTTGACGGCAACTTTAGCATAGCATTAAGCAACATTAGCGCTAGGATGAAGCTTTGCGTACTTGCTTCTGTAGACGTTCAGGACAAGCTTTCTTACAACGTAAAGGGAACTTCAGTCTTTTCTAAGGAAAAGGGAGAAATTACTTCTGTTGAAGACTACAAGAAGAAGTTCCCCAATTCGTCCATGTCGGAAGATGAAATCAAGAAGGTTTTCATGCTCGACGAAGACGCTACAAAAAAGGAATGGGGAATTGACAAGTGGTACTTTAACTTTGCAAACGACGGACAGACAGTAAATACGCTTGGATGTATTTACCCAAGTGGAGATGCAAAAGACTTCCATGTAAGCTTTTCACCAATAAAGGCACTTCCTATCGTAGTAACGTTCGACGGAAAGTTTGACATTCTTGCAAAGATGAATGCGGTAATTGAGTTCAAGAACCTTTATGCGGGTGGCATCTGCGTGTTCGGCTACGAAGTAAAGTTTGGTGCTGACTGGGGATTCAGAAACTGGTACACGGTATTCGGAAAAAGAGTAGCACCAAAAATTACAAGCTTCTACTTTGACTGCTATGGTAACGGTGAAAAAATTGCGGAAAGCGCTTCTTACTTTGGCCCAAAAGAAAAGGATGATTCAAAGACCTTGGTTGGAGGCGGTGTAATGGCACAGATTATTCCCGTTGTCCAGATACGCGGTGGCATAGGAATTGGCGGCAATGCATACGTTCTTGAAGCAGACTTTACTGCAGGCGTTAAGTTTACGGTAGCAGCCCCGGTTGCAGGTTACATTGGACTTTCATGGCAGCCTTCAACAGGAGACTTTATGCTGGTTGCCGAGTCGGGAATGAACATAGTTTCTACACTTGACGTAGACCTTCAGCTGTATGTTGATCCGCCGCTTGTAAGCGCAAAGAGATGGCACAAGGATATCTACAAGATTGGAATAATGAGGTGGCAGATTTACAAGCTCCGCACAGAGGGCTGGAATGTTGTAAAGAAAGAAGGATTCAAGGTTCTTGAATAGACCATGTTTCAACAAAACTGAATGACAGTTTTTGGCAGGTTCTGGAAAGATAATTCAGGACCTGCCTTTTTTTTTGCAGGACTAATGTTTTTTTTGCTTCTGGGGGACAATCCTCATCATGGAAAAGTCGCCTTCTGCCTTTATTTCTTCACCGGCTTCCAGGGCATATATTTCTTCTGCCTTTACTTTTTTGCCGTTAAGGATTCCGCTTCCTTCTATTATAAAAAGAAGGGTAAAATCTTCTGCAGAGGGTGTGGACGAAGCTGGATCTGCACTGTCTTCGTACTGGCCTTCCACGAAAATCTGTTCAAGCGTAAAATATGGACAGGAAAATACTCCCGGGAAAGAGGAAACGCTTCTTACCGGGCTGTCCTTTATGCAGGCGATGGCCTTTTCTTCGTGACATTCGCGTCCCCGACCCCAGTCAAAGAAGCGGTAGGTTATGTCGCAAGACTGCTGAACTTCCAGCAGACGAAGCCCTCCTCCTATGGCATGGACGGTTCCAGAGGGAATGTAGATAAAATCCCCCTTCTTTACGCTAACATAATTTAGGCAGTCCTGTATGGAATTGGCCTTTAGAGCTTTGCGGAGTTCGCTGGCGGTGTAGATTCCGTTAAGACCGCAGACCAGGCGTGCCCCCTCTTCTGCATCGAGGACGTACCAGCATTCGGTTTTGCCCCTGGAATTTTCCCCTTCGTAAAGCTTTGCAGTTGCGTCATCCGGGTGAATCTGAACGCTAAGCGTGTCGTTAGCCTGTATGACCTTTACGAGAAGAGGATAGTCCCCCCCGCAAAAGCGTTCAAATTCTTCCTGCTTGCCGTTGGGATGGGTGGAAGCAATCCAAAGCTCGTAACCCCATATCTTGTCTGATTTTATTGCAGTAAGTCCAAGCATTTTTTTGCCCCTAGTTCTGCCAGAGGGTTGCCGGGTAGTAGCCTTCCGCAATCTTCTGTGCAATGGCTTTCTTAACGATCTCCCTGTCTTCGGGATAAGTCATTCCAAACCATTTTTCTGACGAGGTAAAGAATTTTATGCTGCCCTCTCCGTGGCGTACAATGTCGCTTGCGGCTACAGGAAGCAGAGCCTCCGTCTTGGGCTGGTCCAGGGATGTCTTTTTAAAGTTGTCCCAGTACTTGTGGAATTCCTCGAAGGCTTTTAGGCTAAAGGCAAAAAGGTTCATGCTTACCCATTCCTTTCCGCTAAATTCAACCTGCTGACCTTCAAATTCGCTTATAATCTTTCCGTTCTGGCGGCCAATTTTTGTGTGTTCGGTGATAGATTCAAGGTATCCGTCCTTTACGCTGCAGACACCACGGCTTACGGTTCCGCTGTCGCTCATGGTGTTGCCAAGTACGTAGCCAACCATTGCGTGTTCACGGGAATCAAGCTCCAGTGACGAAAGGTACTTACCCAAAACGCTGAATGCTTCGCGGCCGTAGTAGTCGTCGCTGTTGATTACCGCAAACGGGGATTTTACCTTTTCTTCCGCACAAAGCACTGCGTGAATTGTTCCCCAGGGCTTTGTCCTCTGGGCTGCACGCTGGGCTTCTTCCTGCGTTAAGAGAGAATCCATGTTCTGGAACACGTATTCTGCATCCATATTGCGGGCTACACGGTCAAAAAGCCGTTCCCTAAAGTCTTTTTCTATGTCTTTTCTGATTATATAAACAATCTTGCCAAAACCGGCATTCTTTGCATCGTATGCCGCATAGTCAAGAAGGCACTCTCCGTCCTGCCCTACAGCATCAATCTGCTTAACTCCACCGTAACGGCTTCCCATGCCTGCTGCAAGAACTACAAGTGTTGGTTTCATTTACCCTACTCCCTTTTGTAAAATGATATGCTATCTATTCTAACACTTGAAGTGGGTAAAAGCAACACTAAATATTTAGCAGCATGGAAATCAGTTTTAGCGCAGGAAATCCACGGGATTTTTTTGCGGCGCTTTTGTTTTGGAACAAATGTGTTTTTTGCGGCCAGATATGCCTTGTGTGTGGCGCTTGCGGGGTTCCGCGGGTCCCTGCCCGCTCCATTGCTTGCGCAACGGGCTACGCCCGCCCCTCCAGTGCCTGCCGTGCTTCTTTATGCTTTTATATGCAATAGAAACATGTGCTGTTACTTCAAATATCCGCCATAACACCAGCCGACAG
>JAGACC010000004.1 GCA_017614295.1 Treponema sp. | reverse complement strand
GTTTCCTACCCGTGCAAGGTTTCCCGAAGACTTGAATGTTGAACTTATAAAAGCCATGGGGCTCAATGTTCCTCCGATAAAATCCAGGGCAAGACATTCTTGGCTTGAAAATGCAAAAAAAAGCGGCGACTACACAATCTACAGAAATGGTTTTGCAAAGGGAACTTATCCCGGCGGATGGTGCAAGTCGTTAAGAATCAACAAAAAGGATAGTGCAAGCGGAGAAACCTGCATCTATGTTGAAAAGGCAGAAAAATTCAATGCTGCAGGCTGTTTCTTTGGAGAAAGCTGTAACTTCTCTTCTCTTGTAAAAAGCGGAATGGCCCTTGAAGTAGAACTTAAAACAAAGCAGAAAGACTTGAACATACAAGTGTATTTTGTAGACAGGGAAATAATTGGCAAAGGCAAAGCAAACCAGCCGTGGAGGTGCCTGGCAACAATAGACTCTAACAGTGTTCCTTCGGACGGCAAATGGCATAAGGTAAGGATTCCTCTAAAAGACTTTGTAGATGCCGGTGCGTGGAGCGACTACGAAAACAAATGGTACAATGCGGAAGGCTTGTTCAGCTGGGAAAAAGTGGACGAGCTAAAATTTGACTTTGGAGCAAAAGGACTTAAAAAAGAGCTTTCAATACGCAGTATTGCAATAAAGTAGTACAACCTACGCCGCCATGGAGGGGCCCGCCAAAGGCGGGTTGCGTTAGCAATGGAGTGGGTAGGGCCCCACGGAACCCCGGAACGGCGGTGACGCAAAGGTGCTGACGGTCGAGTTAGCCAAAAAGTAAATGGTAGAGCGGAAAAATACCGTCCAAAAAAAAAGCGCCTGCCATTAAGACAAGCGCCCCTTTGCTATAACCCAGCTTAGACCTTGAATTTGTCTATCTGGTTTCCAATAGAAGAAATGCTGGAGTCCATAGAAGACGAAACCTTTGTAAGGTCGTTTGCGTTAGACGTAATTCCCTGTGTTTCGTTTTCAATGTTGCTCATAAGATTTGAAATGTCGTTACTCATCGTGTAGAGCGCATTGATTTCCGAAAGAACCGAATTGATGCTTTGAGAAATCTCAGAAGAAGAAGTGCGAACTTCCGATGTATTTGAATTCATTTCGCTAAGAGCTTCAAGAACCTGCTTTGAACCTGCGTTCTGCTCCTGAATAGCTTCGTGAATCTGGCGGACAAGAGAACTTGTTGTTTCGATTCTCTTAGAAACAGAGTCAAATGCAAGCTTAGATGCTGCGGAAGCTTCCGTAACACCGTTAATTGTCTCCTGAACACTGCGCAACTCTTCACCAATCTTCTTAGACTGAAGGCTGGATGTTTCTGCAAGCTTTCTAATTTCGTCTGCAACAACCGCAAAACCCTTTCCTGCTTCTCCGGCGTGTGCAGCTTCGATAGCGGCGTTCATAGCCAAAAGGTTTGTCTGCTTCGCAATGTTGTTAACGATGCTGTTTGCCTCTGCAAGAAGTTTTGACTGCTCGGAAATCTGGATAACCTGGTTGTTAACAAGTCTATCTTTAGAAATACCAGTCTCCGTATCCTGTGCAAGCGCTTCAAATTCCTGAGCCATGTGAGATACGGAAGAATCCATTGTAGAAATGTTCTTAAGCATTTCTTCTACCGCTGCAGAAGCTTCGGAAACAGAAGATGCCTGTGAGTCAATAATAGAGCTAAACTTTGTTATGCTGGAAGAAACCTGCTGAGCACCTGCTGCCGTCTGGTTTACGCTCTGTGTCTGGGTTTCTATCTTCTTATCGATGTTGGAAACAGAACCGGTAATGCTCTTTACAGAACCCGTAGTATCGTTAATCTGGTTTCCAAGTTCACCGTTTACCGCCTTTAGCGCATCCTGAGAAAGCTTTATAGTAGTAATTATTTCGCGGATCTTTTCTACGAAGACGTTGAATGTGTTAACCAAGGCACCAACTTCATCATTTGTCTGTGAAGGAATCTTCTTTGTAAGGTCTGCCTCTCCCTCTGCAATATCAGAAAGGCTCCTTGTTACAAGGTTAATTCTCTTAAGAACCCTCTTCATAACAAGGATAACGGCGATAGTGATTATAATTGCTATTACAATACCAGAAAAAATCGTCGTATTGGAAACTTTGCTAACCGCATTCTGGATTTCTGAGTAAGGAACTACAATACCAACTCTCCAGCCTGCACCAACCTTTACCGGAGAAACGGAAACCATAACCTTCTCATTTCCACGGATTATAATAGAAGCTGTTGTTTCGTTTGTCTGAAGAAGCGCACTAATCTCCTTGTCATCCTTCAAATCCGTCATAATAAGGTCTTTGTTGGGGTGAGCAAGAATTGTACTGTTGGAATCCGTTACAAACATGTAGCCGTTCTTTCCAATCTTAATAGAAGCGATTGTTTTCTGAATAAAGTCCAAAGACATCATCGCGTTAAAGAAACCGAATGTCTTACCCTTTGCGTCTTTTGCAGCTACAGCGATAGGGAATACCGGCTGACCAGTGGTTTTAGAAATAATAGCAACGCCAATACAGTTGTCCTTACCCTTAACCATTATGTCCTGGTAATAGTCGCGGCTGTTTATAGCACCAACCTTTCCGCGGAGACCTGTATCGCGGATGGACTGTCCGTCTGGGCCGCAGTAGAACATATAGTCATAGTCCTTATTGCAAAGCTGGGTGTTTTGCTGGAGCCATTTAACAACTTCTTCCTCGTCGCCAGTCTTGCAAACTTCTGCTCCGGAGTATACCTTAAGGTCAAGCAGGTAGCTGTTAAGCCAAGATTCAATCTGCGATGCCCTTGCACTTGAAATTTCCTTCATATTAGACTCGTAAACGTTGTCCATTACCGGCGAAAGAACCTTCAAGTTCACAAAAATCAAAATTGCGAACAAAACAACAACGAGTGGAATCGTTATAAACACGACTTTCGTTAAAATCGAATTGCGTCTTATTAATTTGTTATCCATAAACCACCCCTATCATGGAAAATTTACTTTTTTATATATAAAATTCGGAAAATTAAAGAGCAAACTTAAATTTATTATAAAATTTCAAAGTAAATTAGTCAAATTCTATATGTATTTTTATCTTTGGACGAAAATTTCTAGGCTCTACCATGTATTCTTTTGCTAACTCGACCGGATATGTCTATGCGTCACCCGCTTTCCAGGGCTCCGCTCTCGCTCCGGCCCGCCATGCGGCGGTCTTGCCCACGGCAACCCTTCCAATCGGGCGTAGCTTGCTTGGTGTTTCTATAACAAGAATCTTTCTATTATATATAAAGCTCAAAATTGCTTTTGCAAGGTGGATACTATATAATTTTTACTTACAGGCAGGTAAAAAATGAAAAAATAAAAATAAATACGGTTAATTTTTTAGAGGCTTCTATAAAGAGTCTATAAATGAAAGATTGGATAAAAATAAATAAGGATGTTGTTGTGTCAAACTTGCGTAATATAATTACATATATTTTTTTATTTTGTTTTAGTATTGAAATTTGTTATTCAGTTGTAAGCTTGCTGCTGGTAAAAAAAAGAGTAAAATCTTTTGGAAAAAAAATAGAAATATTACCAAACTTGATGTCATCAAAAAGAACACTTTTTAATTTTACTATGTTTATGTTTTTCTTTGGTTTATTCTTTTTAATAATATCAAAAGATATTATATTTTTAATAGGCTGTTTGTGGTCTATAAACATGGTACTAGATATTTTGTTGTTTAGATTCTTATCAAAAAACAATGGTATTTATGAAAACGGGATTATCTTAGGAGGGTTTATTAAGTACAAACGAATCCGCTCATATAAATTAATAAATGACAGCGAAATTTTATTATACTTAAATACTGGCCGTACTATTACTATTAAACTAAATGAGGAAAATAAAAGCATGATTGATTTGTTCGAACGTAATATGATACAAAGTGAATAAGTACAATAATTCTAATTCGTACAATGCAGATTGCTTGTTGCAGAATTTTGTTTATGCTAGCATCAAATAAGGGTTTAATGGAATTTCATTATATTGGGGGGGAGAATGAATAAGGCAACACGGAATACGCTTACAACTTTTATACCAATTCTTGTGATTTGTTTTATCAGCATGATTTTTATATTTAATCCATTTATGCCCATAAAAAGTGCTGGACTAATCTTACTATTAAGCGCTTTCCCAATACAAGGATTTGTTATTATTTTTCGAAAGGAAGTTTTTATTAAATATTGGCTTTCAAAAAGAGAAAAAATATTTGACGGTCTTTTATGGATTATAATTGGTATCGTAATTATTTTTTTATATTTAAAAGAAACAGGATATTTAAACTGATTGTAAAATTACTATACCACATTAAAAATGTTTGGAGAGTAAAAGATGGTTTTCATGAATCAAAAGATGGTAAATGTATTGGATAAAAAAACTTCGGCAGATAATAAAGAAAGGGCTGATGTGATTATAAAAGATATTCTTGAAAATACAATATTAAAGAATGACTGGCTATTGTATGATAAGGATAAAAAAATTCAGAAATCAACAATTTCAGCACAATGGGCAAAAGAAACTTTTTCTGACTTTGTAGGTTATGAAGCTACGGTAAATGAAATCAGGTATGATAAAAAAGATTTTTCAGATATTAATTTTTTCTATTTAGTTAATAAACTAAGTAATGAATTAGAAACAAAATTTCACAGAAAAATAGTTTTATATTTATCGTTGCATGCTACAGATGTTGATATTCGGTTTCATACATTTAGACCAATAGAAAATGATTGGTTGAGTGAAAATCTGGATTCTTATGATAATCCGATTCTGTGTATGAAGCAATTACATTAAAACGGAACATGAACAATGGGTCAAATATAGAATATAATAAACTTATAAAATGAGGAGATAGATTTTTCGAATAATGAATTATGATTTTAATCTTGAAGAAGCATTTAGAATATGGGGATATGGAGATGCTGCTTACAAAGGCTCGATTGACCGTAATGTTTTGGATTATTATAAAGAAAATGGACTGTATGTCTTAGAAAAGTAAAAAACAATTCGAGCTGATTTTTATAATTAAAAGGTAAGAATATGAAAAAAGTCTTTTTTATTATTTGGTGTATTCTTGATATTCCAGCTTTTTACTTGTTATTTCTCTCTTTTAAGGAATTAATTAATCAGGTTTGTGTTAGAAGTGTTTTAGATTGTGTGTATTGTTTATTTGTAATTGTTTTAGTGCTTAATGTGCAGATACGTGCAATTATTCATTATTTTAAGAAATCATAAATAAAAGCGGGTTTTGGAAATATTTTTTGTTTTGGGGAACTGCATCAATTCACTTGTTTGAAAGCGAGACTTTTGCTATTATGCATATGCATTTTTATGTGGAGGATGTATGAATAAATATGTAAAGCGGTATTGCATAGATGCAATGTCCGGTATGGCACAGGGATTGTTTGCTTCCCTTCTTATTGGAACTATAATCAAGACTTTGGGAGAACTGCTCCTTAGGCTGGGGACAAATCCTGTCTTTGAATTTTTGGTGAATTCAGGAAAGTTTGCAATGGAAGGCCATGTTGTGGGAGCTGCAATGGCTATTGCAATAGGATATTCGCTTGGCGTTCCTGCCCTTGTTCTTTTTAGCCTTGCTGCTGTTGGTGCAACCGCAAATACTCTTGGCGGTGCTGGCGGACCTCTTGCTGTTTACATAATAACAATAATTTCTGCTGAACTTGGAAACCTTGTTTCTAAGAAGACCCGCGTAGACATAATCGTAACTCCTTTGGTGACTATCATAAGCGGAACCCTTATTGCGGTTTTGTGCGCAAAGTGGATTGGTGCCGCCGCTGCTTCCATTGGCTACGTTATTATGTGGGCTACTCACCTTCATCCATTTGTAATGGGTATTATCGTTAGCGTTATTGTTGGTATTGTCCTTACACTGCCAATTTCTTCTGCCGCAATCTGCGCTGCCCTTAGCCTTACCGGTTTGGCTGGTGGTGCTGCCGTTGCCGGTTGTTCTGCAAACATGATCGGTTTTGCGGTTATGAGCTTCCGCGAGAACAAATGGGGTGGTCTTTTGAGCCAGGGTCTTGGAACTTCCATGCTCCAGATGTCCAACATCATAAAGAATCCGCGCATTTGGCTGCCGGTTATTCTTGCTTCTGCCATTACGGGACCAATTTCTACCTGCGTCTTTAAGATGCAGATGAACGGTGCTCCTATAAGCTCCGGTATGGGAACATGCGGTTTTGTTGGACAGATTGGCGTTGCTACAGGATGGTTTAGCCCTACAGAAGCTGCTTTGCAGACTGCTCAGAAGCTTGGAACTGTTTCTGCAGATGCAACTGTTCAGGCTCTTGCACATTCTCCGTCCGCTATAGACTGGCTTGGCCTTGTTTTAATCTGCTTTATCTTGCCAGGAGTCTTGAGCTGGGCATTCGGACTTTTCTTTAGAAAGATTGGCTGGATAAAAGAAGGAGACCTTACTCTAGAGTAGGAATAACTTGCCGGGTATAAATTGCTTTTTGCAGTTTTTACCCGGATTTTTTTTAGGAAAATTTGAAAGACTAGAATGCGGTGAAGGTTGCACAAGCTTTTACAAAAAAAACTTTACGCAAGCAGCGACAGAAACAAGTGCTGCACTTATTGCGACAATTATAATTCCAAGTTTTAGGCATCTGATTAAAGATGGAATATCCTTGTCAAGCAATTTATTTGCTTTTGCCAGAGCTTCTTTGATTTCGTTTCCAAGAAGTGCGTCTATTTTGCCTGTAATTTCTTTTACGTCACCATTGATTAATGGTTTTACGTCTTCTTTTACTAGGGAATCTAGAGAGCTGACGGTTTCTTTTGCCTTTTTAACTAACCCCATTTTTTTAGTTCCGATAAAGTCATTATAACACTACTCTAATTATCTGTCACAGAATTTCTTTGTTGTAGTAAGGTTTGCAGTATTTGGTGCCCGGATTGACTAAGATCCCCCAACCTACGCCGCCGTGGAGCCCCGTAGCTGCCGCAAGGCGGTAATGAGCGTTAGAGAAGGGCGGTGGCGCAAAGGCGTAAATTCCCGATTGGAGATGGGGTTTTTGATTGTCTTATTGCCCAATCAGCGGATTTAGGGTATTCTTAGCTCATGGCTTATGAAGTTACGGCGACCAGGAGAAGGCCGCAAAGATTTGAAGATTTAGTCGGGCAGGAATTTGTTGCCGAGACTTTTAAGAATACAATTGCTTCCGGGAAGATTGCCCACGCTTATTTGTTTTCTGGTCCGCGCGGATGTGGAAAAACTTCAACCGCACGAATATTGGCAAAAGCCCTTAACTGCCAGAATGGTCCTACAGCTAGTCCTTGCGGTCAATGCGAAGCCTGCAAAGAAATTACGGCTGGTTCTTCCCTTGATGTTATAGAAATAGACGGCGCTTCAAATACGAGCGTAAACGATGTAAGGCAAATCAAGGACGAGGTTCTCTTTCCGCCAAACTCTTGCCGCTACAAGATTTATATTATTGACGAAGTTCACATGCTTTCTACCAGTGCTTTTAACGCGCTGCTTAAGACTATAGAAGAGCCTCCGCCATACGTTGTGTTCATTTTTGCAACTACGGAGCTTCAGAAGGTTCCCGCTACCATAAAATCACGCTGCCAGCAGTTCAACTTCCGTCTGGTGCCGGTGGAAAAGGTTAAGGAACAGCTTGCCCTTGCAGCAAATGAAAGCGGAATTAAGGCTGATGACGAGGCACTTTACTGGATTGCAAGGGAAAGCGGTGGAAGTATGCGCGACAGCTACACCCTTTTTGACCAGGTTGCGGCATTCAGTGGCGGTGAGATTACTTATGAAAAGATCCGGGACAAACTGGGGCTTGTTGGCGTTGACCGTCTTAACGAGATGTTTGGTCTTTGCGTAAAGGGAGATTCCACCAATGCCCTCTTGAAGCTTGATGAATATATGCAGAACGGTGTTAGCATTGAACAGCTGATTTCCAACTGTACGGATTACCTCCGCTCTCTTTTGCTGATTAAGAACGGCGTAAAGAAGGAAGCGCTTCTTGGCCAGTCTGCGGAGCGTTTTTCTGCGGAAGTTCTGGATGCATGGAATTCCGTTCAGATTGAGCGGGCTTTGAGTCTTTTTATGCAGCTTTACAGGGATATTCGGTATTCTCTTAGCCCTCGCTATGAATTTGAGCTTGCGGTTAGCCGTCTTTGCTGGCTTTCCGAATACGTAAGTCCTGCTGACGTAAAAAAGGCCGTGGATGCGGTTAAGCCTTTGCTTGATGAATCCGTTAGGGCTTCTTCTGCGGCAAGTGCGGCTCTTTCTGCTGGGGGGCAGTCTTATTCTCAGGCTTCTTCCCAGGCAGGCTCTTCTTTGCAGACCGGAGCTTCTAGGAGCGGTACTTATGTTCCTCAGTTTGCGGCTTTGCAGGAAGATTCCGGGGCCTACGAGCAACCTCCTTCTCCTGAGGGGGAGCAAAGTCACCCTTTTCTTGATGGCGGAGCTGAACCGCCGGATACAAATTCAGCGGAAAAACTTGGGTCTGGCATAACTTCTTCTTGGGAAGACAGCGAGCAACCACCTGCACCTGATGATGACTGGCAGGGCGGATTTGATGAAAAGCCTTTTGCTGACTCTAATAGCCAGAGTGTGGAAAGTTCCATGCCGTCCGGTGTAGGGCCAGAAGCGGATTTGCAGCAGGCGGAAGTTCCTGTTTCTTCCGTGGACACAAGTGACATTCAAAAAGTTAGGGCTGCAATGATTTCTGACTTTTCTGTAAACGAACCGCTTATTGCGGGGCTTTTGGAAAAGACCTTTGACTGGAAGCTTGAAGGCGACACTCTTGTTCTGTGTACGGAAAACACATTCGAGATTATGCAGCTGGAGCAGAATGCGGCTAAGTTTGCGGACTACCTTAATAAAGTGTATGGACGAAGGATAGAATTTAAGCCTGTCCATATAGAGCGCAAACAAGGTATTACCCTTGCCGACTTGCCGGTTCAAGTGCAGCTTTTGCGCGATACATTTAAAGGCACGGTTATTGGAATAAACTAAAAAGTAATGGAGTGAAAAATGAATCCTTTTGAAATGCTAAAAAACCTTGGAAATCTTAACGGTCTAAAGGAACAGCTTGAACAGACTCAGGAAAAGCTTTCTACGATTACCGCAACCGGTTCTTCCGGCGGAAATATGGTGAACGTAACCCTTAACGGAAAGTTTGAGCTTGTGGATATTCATCTTGACCCCATTTGTGTAGACAACAGGGACATTCCCATGCTTCAGGACTTGATAAAGGCTGCCCACCACGATGCAATGGCCCGTATTCAGGATAAGATAAAGGCTGAGCTTGGTCCTATGTTTTCCGGAATGAATCTTCCTGGTCTGGGTCTTTAAAATGAATGCCCTGGACGAAATTACCGAAAGCTTTTCCCGTCTTCCCGGTATTGGTAAAAAAAGCGCCGCCCGCATTGCAAACCATCTCCTAAAGGCAGACCCATCTTTTATGGAGCGCTTTTCCATGCAGATTGCCTCTTTGCAAAGCAGGATAAAGCCATGCCCAGTTTGCGGTTCATGGACGGAAGGCGACTTGTGTTCCGTATGCTCCGATTTAACCAGGGACCGTTCTACAATTTGTGTGGTGGAACAGGCTCAGGATGTTTCTACGATAGAAAATTCCCACGAATACCACGGACTTTTCCATGTGCTTGGAGGCGTTATTTCTCCTTTGGACGGAATTGGACCTTCCCAGCTTAGGATAGATTCACTGATTCAGCGGATAAAAGAGGGCAATGTAAAGGAAGTTATTCTTGCTACAAACCCCACCGTTGAAGGCGACACTACGGCACTTTACATTCAGCGTATGCTCTCGGACAGTGCAGGTGAATCTTGTACGGTAACGCGGCTTGCATCCGGGCTTCCTGTTGGCGGAGACCTTGAGTATGCAGACAGGCTTACACTTGCACGAAGTTTTAGAGGGCGTGTGAGGGTTTAAAGAAAAAACAACCTACGCCGCCATGGAGCCCCTTTAGTCCCGCGAAGCGGGATGAGGGTTACCGAAGGGCGGAACGGCGGTGACGCAAAGAAATATCCGGTCGAATTAGCCAAAGAATAAAATGGTAGAGCAAGCAAAATTACCGTCCTGGAGGTTTGCGTCCAAGAGGCTTATATTCAAAAACAACTAATCCTTTCTTCTTATAATGAATTCCGTTTTGGGAGATTTTACCTGTTCGGCGAGTCTTTTGTAGCGGGTGTGGAATTCCTCTTGGACTCTTACGGCTGGTTCCCTTGCTGAAGGGGATTTTTCTTTCCAGATTCCGTTGCTTTGCAAAGTTAGGCTGTGGGTGTTGTCCCTAAAGTATAAGAAGAGCATGTCTTTTAACTGTTTGAATACTTCCTGGTCGCGTACGGGGAACATTAGTTCTATGCGGCGGTCAAGGTTGCGGTCCATCCAGTCTGCGCTGCTAAGGTAAAGCTCTTCGTTGCCACCGTTCTGGAAATAGAAGGCCCTGCTGTGTTCAAGGTTGCGGTCTACTATGCTTACAACGCTTATGT
>JAGACC010000201.1 GCA_017614295.1 Treponema sp. | reverse complement strand
TTCCGTCTTTTCCTACGCTGCTGGAGCAGATTGTTACTTCCATGACCCTGCTTGTTCAGAAGACAGGTACCCTGAATGATTCTTGGGCAGGAGAAAAGGAGCAGATTGCAGGGCTTCTGGCTGAGGTTGAGCAGATGGAGGATTCGGATGATATTCTTGCGGCAAAGTTTGAGCAGGATATTCTTGGCAAGATTACCGCGCTGAGTTCTGCTTGCGACTGTGCCATTGCGGGCAAGAAGGATGCGGATGTTGAAAAGGCTCTTGCGGCTTTGGCTTCTTCCGTTAATCAGAGAAAGGCTGTTAAGATGCGTGTTGACGCTGAATAGTGCATGGCTAAAAATGACTAAAATAAAAATGCCACCGTTGGCTCTTGTCCTTCGGTGGCTTTTTTGTTTTACAGATTCGGAATCTGTAAATGTTAGCGGTTGTATGGCGGTACAGACCCTGTGGTTCGGCAAGCTCACCAACCAGTTCAGGGTGACTGTTATTTATTTAGTTCACAGTTTGCTGGGAGACCGGTGAGTCCATTGCGTACAGGGTGAGTACGCTGCCATTGGTTACAACGTAAGGAATGTGCACTTCTTTTCCAGGGTGGCTGATTGTGGTGATTTCCTTTGTGTTGCCGTCCGGGTCTGTTGCTTCCAAGCGGAGTGGAACAGGGTAGGGGTATTCCGGCAGGGTGCAGTTAAAGACTCCGTATACGGACAGGTCTTCTTCTGAGCGTACTGGGAATGCAAGGTCCAGGGTTACTGTGCTGAATACTTCTACTTCTGCGCCGGCCTTGTCTGTTGCAGTTACGGTTCCTGGGGCTTCTGCGCCTGCTGCATCGTGTGTCTTGAATTCGAAGACGAGCTTTGAAGTTTCCATTGCTTCAAGGAGCTTTTCTACTGTGATGCCGGTGTAGTTTGGTACTGTTACTTTTTCCGCTTCGCTTCCGCTGCTTACGATAAGGAAGAGCTTTATTGGGTCGGAGATGATTGTTCCTTCTGCCGGGTACTGGCTAAGGATTGTTCCCGCCTTTGACGTGCTTTTCTGGTAAACTGCCGGCCTTACGTCTACAAGGGTGTTTCCGCTGAAGAGGGTCTGGAGCCTTGTCTGTACGGCATCTATATCCTGACCGACGTAGTTTTCTATGCTGTCTACTGCAATTCCGCGGCTTACGGTAATTTCTACGCGGTTGTAGGCCTTGGAGATTGAGCCTCCGGGCGGGTTCTGGTCAAGTACCAGGCCTTCTTCGCCGGGCTTGTCGGAATAGCGCAGGTAGAGCTTGGGATAGAGTTCCTTTGCCTGCATCTCCAGGAATGCCGTTGACCATGGTTTTCCAACGACGTTTGGAACCATGACTTTTTCTTCTCCCTGTACCGACGTAAAGAATACTGCCAGACAGGAAACTACTACTGCGATAAATGCCAATATAATAGTAATAAGCAGTGGGAATCCGCCGTTTGAAAAATTTTCAACCTGATTTTTTACGCTTAAACCAAAGCCTTTCTTTTTTGTTGAGCCTGTGGCCTTTGCCTCCGAAGCCTTAGCCGTGGAGTTTTCAGCACCAAAGCCTTCTGTGCTTGCGCCCTGGTGTTCTTCATCATAAATTTCAATACTCATGTTTGCTATCCTATCACTTTATTCAATGTTATTCCAGTACAGAGCCAATAAAATTTCTTGCTCCGTTCATGAACGACTTGTAGTCCATGGCTTTTTTTGCCTGCCACTGTAGTTCCGTTGCTATAAGAACCCCGTCTCCGGTCTGGATTAGGATTCCGCGCTGTTTGTTGTAGGAAAGGACTGTTCCCGGTACCGCCGCCGTGTTCTTGGGGATGGATGAGTCCTGGTTTGCTACCTTTGCAGCGTCCCTTGCCTTTAGTATGCGGAGCTGAACCCCGTTGCAACTTGTGAAGCAGCCTGGCCATGGTGTGTATGCCCTTATCTGAGCGTCTATTTTTTCTGCCGGGTTTTTCCAGTTGATTTTTCCGTCTTCCTTTTTGATTATGGTGCAGTAGCTTGCCTCTCCAATCTGGGGCTTTGCGTTGGGGAGGTTTCCTGTTTTTGATGTGTTGCGGAGGATCGTGGTTATTTCTGAAGCTCCGTAGAGTGCGCACTGTTTTAGGAGAGTTTCCGCAGTTTCCGTACCTGTTAGCGTTACCTTCTGTTCGGAGATTACGTCGCCTTCGTCTATTCCAAGTGCCATCTTTTGTACGCTAAAGCCCGTCTCGCTGTCGCAGTTGAGGATTGCCTGGTTTACCGGGGTTGCACCGCGGTATTTTGGCAGCAGTGAAGGGTGAAGGTTTATCCCACCGTGCTTAAAGAGGGCAAAGAACTTGGGGCCAAGGATGTGACCGTATGCAAAGCAGACAAAGATGTCCGGGTGCAGGGCTGCTATCTGCTTGCGTTCGTCTTCCCTTATGTGTTCCGGTGTAAGTATGGTTATTCCGCCGTCACGCGCTTCGTTCCAGATTTGGGCTGTGTGGCCTACTTCTGTTGGGATAAGGTCTCTGTGCCTTCCCTGTGCGGATGGTGGATTTGTGAGGACTCCCACGATTTTGTATTCCTGCTCGGGTGTCTGGCGGGACATTTCGCTATCCCTAAGGATAAGTTCCAGAGCCTTTGCCGAAGCGGTAGGACTTCCCCCGTAAATTACTCTAAGCATTTCTTATGCATTTCCTTTCTTTGCATTTTTTGCAGCTATCTTTGCCGCTATACTTCTGGCTTTTGCCTCTTTCTGGGCTGCTTTTTTCTCTGCCCTTTCGGCTCTTTTCTTGAAGTCAGAAATGATCCTTTCCTTTTCTTCGGCATTTCCGCGGTCAATGTAGAGGATTCCGTCCAGATGGTCGTTTTCGTGCTGGATTATGCGGGCCAAAAGACCGTCTACGTCTTCCAGGACAAATGGCTTGCCGTGTTCGTTGAGTGCGCTTACCGAAACCTTTGCGGGGCGGCTTATGTTTTCGTTTTCTCCTGGTATGGAGAGGCATCCTTCCTCGTAGTCACAAAGCTCGGCGGAGGTTTTTGTTATTACCGGGTTGATGAATACCCTGCGTACCTCATCGTCTGACATGGCAACGAAAAACCTCTTTGCAATGCCAACCTGGGGTGCGGCAAGACCAACTCCGTTTGCGCTTACCATAGTCTGGAACATCTCTTCAAAGAGCTGGCGCATGGAATCGTCTATTTCTTCCGGTTTTACTTCCTCGCACTTCTGCCTAAGAACTTCTTCGCCAAGTTTGTAAATCTTCATTCTGTATCTCCAAATAAGGGAACTGCTGACTAGCCTTTAGCCTTGCTTACCCCAAAGCATTCTTCGTAGCAAGTGCCTTCGAAAAACCATAGCGTCCGGGGTTGCGCTAATCAGCATATCCAAAATATTGCTTCCTACTGGTCAAGACGCAAACGTGCTGCCTTTGCGTGTGCCGCAAGACCTTCCGCATCGCCAAGGAAACCTGCCGCTGTAGCAGAGCGTGTGTAGCCTTCGCTTCCGGGAATGGTGCGTAGAGTAGTAACCGTTTTTAGGAAGACCCTAACGGAAAGGCCGCCTGTGAACCTTGCGCTGCCGGATGTTGGCAGAGTGTGGTTAAGACCTGCCGCATAGTCTCCGAACACTTCCGCAGAACCGTGGCCTATAAAGAGAGAACCAAAGTTCCTTGCCTCTGACTGAATCTTGTCGCGGAGAGCTCCTTCTTCCATGGCAAGTTCCAAGTGTTCCGGTGCCTTCCTGTTTGCAAGCTCCAATGCCTGCTCTATGGAATCCGTTATGATAATGCGTCCAAAAGATTCCAGGCTCTTTCTTGCAATTTCCTTTGTAGGCAAAAGCTCAAGCTGCCTTTCTATCTCTTCCGCTACCTTTTTTGCAAGGTCTGCATCCGGTGTTGCCATAACAGCCTGCGCCACAACGTCGTGTTCTGCCTGTGCAAGAAGGTCTGCCGCAACCCATTCAGGCTTTGCAGAAGAGTCCGCAATTACAAAGACTTCCGTGGGACCTGCAATCATGTCTATGCCGGCGTTTCCGTACACAAGCTTCTTTGCCTCTGCAACAAATTTGTTACCCGGGCCAACAATAACGTCTGCTCGCGGAATGCTCTTGGTGCCAAAAGCCATAGCCGCTACAGCCTGACTTCCTCCGGCAGCAAAAACCTTGGTAGCACCGCAAATGTATGCCGCAGCCATTATGTTCTCGTCTGCATAGGGTTTTCCGCCAACAAAAGGCTTTCCCGGTATGCCCGAGCCTTCTTTCTTTGCCTTTTCAATATCGTCCGGGTGAACCCTTGGCGGAGTGCAGAGAATTATGTCTTTTACCCCAGCCGCAACAGCCGGAGTGATTGTCATTACAACGCAGCTTACAAGCGGAAAGCGTCCTGCAGGAACATAGGCACCAGCCCTGTCTACAGCTATATTCTTCTGACCGGTAAAAAGACCCGGTTCAAGCTCTGTCTCAAAGTCGTTAAAAAATTCCCTCTGCTTCTTTGCAAACCTGAGGGCAAGGTCGTGGGAGTAGCAGATGGACTTGTAAAGGTCTGGGTTTTTCCTTTCCATCTTTTGAGCGGCGGATTTTAGCTCTTCAAGCGGAATTTCAAGCGTGGCAGGGGCAGAAAGGTCAAATTTCCTGCTGTATTCGAGCAAAGCCTGGTCTCCGCGCAGCTGAACATCCTTTAATACGTCGCGGACAGTCTGGATTGAATCTCCAAAGTCGCGTCCCGCAAAAAAACTCTCTTCAACATCTTTTACGTTTTGAATTTTTATCATGTTATCCCTCAAGGGCCAATACTATCACATTCTGACATGTTTTTCCAGTAGCGGTGTACTTTAATCTGGACCTGCCCCAGGGGACGAAACCCACCTTGCTCTACCATTCACTTCTTTGCTAACTCGACCGAATGCCCCTATGCGTCACCGCCGTCGCTTGAAACTTCACACATGCGTGTTCGTTGCGAAATCCGCCCTTCGGTACCCTCATACCGCTTGCGCGGTACTGGAAGGTTGCACCAAGAAGTCTTAAATATTGGCAAGTAAGCGGATTTTCAAAGGATTCCAGAGGCGAAGGGGTGTTTTTTAGCAGATTATCGGGTCACGCCCGATAATGACATGGTTTTTCCAACAAGTGCCGCTTTATCCAGACTGTATTTCCGCACGATTCTTTCGCAGGGATGGCTTGAGGGGTGGGGGCCTAGCCGGGATTGGAGGGGACCGCGGAGCGGGTTGCGGAACATTTGGTGG
>JAGACC010000200.1 GCA_017614295.1 Treponema sp. | reverse complement strand
TTGACAAGATTCAGGAATACAGCGGAAAGGATCTGGACATAAATTCTTTCTTTGACTTTAAGGATTCAAGCTGCTCAACATTCAACAGAAGGGACGACTACGAGCGCTTTTACCACGAAATAACAGACTCTTCCGGAAAGACAAAAAAAGTACGACACGATAAAGTTCACAACATATACGGTTCCTTTATGACAAGGGCAGCATCTCTTGGGCTAAAGAAGGCTAATCCCAAAAAGCGCTTCCTCTTGTACAGCAGGGCTTCTTGCATAGGTTCCCACCGTTACGGAGGCATTTGGACCGGAGACAATAAATCTCTCTGGTGCGACTTGCTGCAGGAAATAAAAATGCTTCCCGCGCTTAACATGGCAGGATTTTTGTACAGCGGTGCAGACATTGGCGGATTTGGCTGCAACACAAGCAGAGACCTTCTTTTGCGCTGGCTTGCCTTGGGCTGCTTTACACCTCTTATGAGGAACCACTGTGCATCCGGTTACCGCAATCAGGAAGCGTATGAATTTGACGGTATTGAAGACTTTAAGAGCATTATGGATTTGCGCTACGCCCTTGTGCCATACATCTACAGCGAATTTGTAAAGGCTGCAGTTAGCGGTGGAATGTACATTAAGCCTTTAGCATTTGAGTGGCCGGAAGACGAGAGAGCCATGACCTCTGAAGACCAGCTTCTTGTTGGCGAAGGAATAATGATTGCTCCTGTTTACACGCAGAACGCAAGGGGACGCTATGTTTACCTTCCCGAAGATATGACTATGGTTACATGGCAAAAGGGAAAGCTTGAACAAAAGCCTATGGAAAAGGGAGACCACTTTATAAATGTGCCTCTGGAAACAGTCGTCTTCTTTGTGCGCTCCAAAAAACTTGTGCCCCTTTGCACCCCTTCATCTTGTACGGAAAAGCTCGACACGCAGAACTTTACCTTTGCAGGAGACGGAACTTGCTACGAGCTTTACGATGATGACGGAGTTTCTACAGACATAGACTTGGGAAAGGGAACAAGAACAATCACTAGGTAGCAAAAGAGATAATTATAAGAAGAGAAAGTTAGCGGTTATTCCTCTTGCAAAAGAATTTCCGCTAGCTGTACCGTCTTTGAATCTACCTTGTTTGAACAAAGGATAATTTCCAGAGCTTCACGACCCAATCCCTGGGCTATGATACTCTTTGCGGCAGCAATCTTTTCTTCGCAAACGGAATCTTCATAGGTTTCATTTGCGCTAAGAAGCTGCTTTATGTAGGCGTCGTCGCTATCGGGATCAGAAAAATCCTTGTAGTATTCAACAAATATTTTAAAGCCCACCGTATTCAATTCATCCAGAAGCTTTTTGGAGAAGGGCATGTCCAGTTCTGGTGCTGACTGGAATTCAATCTCGTCTTCCATATCAAGGACTGACTCAAATTCATCTTCGGGCGCAGAAAAATCAATTATTTTTGGCATGGATACTACCCCTTCAACACAAAATTTAGGCTTCTATTTTCCTACGCAGAAATGGGAAAAAATTGAACCAAGCACATCATCCGGCGTAACTTCTCCGGTAACTTCTCCAAGTGAATCAAGGCTGTCTTCCAAATCCTGAACAACCGCATCCATTGAATATCCTTCTTTTGCAACCTCAAGCGAATGTTCCACACGCTCAAGGGCTTCCGCAACAGACTCCTTCTGACGCTCACTGCCAAGACCTGCCTGCATTCCGCTGTCTTTTCCGGCAAGGTTTACAAGTATTTCTTTTACGGAAGAAACAAGGTCCGCTATTCCAATTCCTTTTTTTGCAGAGACGCAAACGGCTTTTTGCCAAAGGGCTGCACTTTCTCCGGGAAGAATATTTTCCGGCAAAGGCTTAGAACCTTGGCAGTCGCACTTGTTCCAAACCAGAATTACAGGAGTTCCCCTGCGGCTCTTTATAAAGTCTATTTCTTCTTTTCCAAATTCCTTGGTGGAATCCGCCAAATAAAGAATAAGGTCTGCTTCTCGCGAAAGGTCTTTTGTAAGTTCCACTCCGGCCGCTTCAATTTTGTCGTCGGTATTACGAAGTCCTGCCGTATCAAAAAGCCTTGCCGGTATTCCTTCAAAGTCTGCCCAGCTTTCAAGCCAGTCACGGGTGGTTCCTTCTATGTCGCTTACGATTGCCCGCTCTTCTTTTAAGAGGGAATTAAAGAGGCTTGATTTTCCGGCATTGGTCTTTCCGCACAAAACGAGCCTTGCTCCGTCCTGATAAAGCTTTTCGCTTTTCCAAGAGTCGGCCAGGGTACGCAACCTTTTTACGGCTTTACGCAAATTTGTTTCGTCAAAAGTGTCGGATATGTTTTCTTCGTCTTCTGGGTATTCAATCTGAACTTCTATGGCGGCCAAGGTGTCTACAATCAGTTTTTTGATTGAATCAATTTCTGCAAAGAGATTTCCTGCAAGGCGACCGGCAGCCCTTCCGCGAGAACCGTCAGTTTTGCTGTCTATGATTTCCCTTACAGCTTCTGCCTTTGTTAAATCGGTCTTGCCGTTTATGTAGGCACGAAAAGTGAATTCTCCCCTTTCCGCCTGACGGAATCCGTTTTTTAAAAGCAGGGAAAGCACCGCCTTTACAACGGAAACTCCGCCGTGACAGTAGACTTCTACCATGTCTTCGCCTGTAAAAGATTTTGGGGATTTGTAAACGCCCAGCATTACCTCGTCTATCTTTGAAGAGCCGTCAAGAAGCCAACCGTAGACAAGGGAATTTGGGGATGAAGCAAGCAGGGCATTGGGACGGGAAAATATTTTTGCTACAAGCTCAATGCAGCCTTTTCCGCTTGTGCGCACAATGCCTATTGCTCCTGGGGAAAGCGGTGTTGCAATTGCCGCAATCGGTTCCTCGGGGGTATAGCCCAAGTTTGTCACTATTAGTTTCCTTTATAAACTGAATCGGTTGAAGAGCTGCTGTAGCGACCCTGTTCCCATTCCTGATTCAAAACCGTATCCAAAATGGATATTATCTTTTCGTCGTGTTCCTTGCCGTAAGCGGGAGCTTTCTTTTTGTTAAGCTTTGCGGAAGGTTCCTCTGCTTTTGCTTTTGCAGGCTTTGCGGATTTTTCATCTTCCTTCTGCTCAGACTTGTTTTCTGTATTTTCTCCCTGAACATCTTGCTCTGCTGCCTTTTCTTCTTTTAAGCCGGCAGTGCTGAATGCTGGTATTGCCTGATGAACGGTTGCTTCGCTGGACTTCCAAGGAGAATCAGAATCACCCGGATCCGGGAAGATGTCCTGGTAGCGTCCGCTGTTGTTCCAGTACATGTAGCCGCGGTCCAAACCGTCACGTGTACCAAAGACCTCGCGCTTAACGTAGTTTGCATCGTAATACTTGTAGTCATAGCGCACGCCAAGATAGAATGCCTGAACCCATGGTCTTACGATTATTTTGTTGCGTCCAATTACAGTGTTTCGGTAGCTGCCGTAGAAATATATTCTGTAGGGGCGTTCCGTAACAGGAGCGTATTCCATAAAGTTCTGCTCAAAGTGTGACGGATAGAACATTGGGCAAATTACGTCAACATAGTCGCTCATAAGCTCTACGTCCTGACCTGTTCTTGTACTTGAGCGGTACCAGCCGTTTGCACCGTAAATGTCTATTCCTATTGGAGCGTTTATGTTTTCGCGTGCGTAGCGGAGGAAGGAAACGAGTGCGCTTTCCTTGTCCATTCCTGCATCCTTCCAGCGGTATGAAGCCTGGCGCAAATTCAAACCGTCGGTTGGGAAGCGGATGTAGTCAAACTGAATCTCGTCAAAGCCGCGTTCAATAAGTTCCTTTGCAATCTGAACGTTGTATTCCCAAACATCCTCTGAATAAGGGTCGCACCAGTTTTCGCCGTAGTAAAGGGTTCTGCTTCCGGTAACATTGCCGTCTGCATCCTTAACTTCTTCCGTTCCCCTTGTGCCAATCCACGGAGCTCCTGTAGAAGCATTCCAGACAGCGTACTGCTTTTTTCCGTAGAGGGAAAGGTTTCTGTCCTTAAAGACAACAACGCGGGCTACAAGATATACATTGTCTTTTTTGAATTCAGGAACGAATTCATCAAAATTAATTTTGTACTGGCTAACAGGATCCTTTGCCTTTACGTTTGGATTTTTTGGGTCAAAGTGAATCATTCCAGAGTCGTCTTTCATTTCAACAACAAGGCAGTTCAGCTTGTTCTTTTTTATGAGATCCCTGTAGCGGTTGATTCCCTGAAGGTTTCTGACTGAATATGCGGAACAGTAAACAGCTTTTTTATCGTCCGCAAGCTTGGAATAGGGGCTTCGGCATGTGTCAGGCTTTAAAAGCCAGAGTTCGTTAAACTGAAGGGCAGCAACTCCTGTGTAGTCTTCCGGGATATATGCTGTGTTTACATTAGCACCTGATGCGTAAAGCAAGTTCCTCCAGGATTTTGTCTGTTCAACTGAATCAAGGGTTTCGTTTGAACCAAGCGAAATCTTTCCGAATTTTCCAACACCTACGTAAAAGAGACTGTCCTTTGCCTGGCATAAGCTGTCGATTGTGGCTGCTTTTTCCGTACCAGAATAGACTTTTACAGCCTTGCGGGCCTTCCAGTCAAAGCGGTAGATGTTGGGCAAGAAGCTCTGGGCACAATAAATGTCTGCATAGACTTTGCCGTCTTTGGTCTTGCACAATACAGGAACAATGTCGCTAACTTCGTCCGGGGTTGATGTTGGCAAAGCCACAAAGCCTG
>JAGACC010000199.1 GCA_017614295.1 Treponema sp. | reverse complement strand
TCATTGAGTCTGATTGGATAAAATTTTCAGCAATCCATACAGAAACAGTGTCTACAAATTTATCAACAGAAAAATCTTTTTTTAAATACAATATATTTGAACATAACAATAAAAATTCGTTTTCCATCTGTACAAACTCCTCTTATAAGCAAAACAATTATTTGTAATTATCACAATAGCATTTTATTCCTAGCGCCCCAGTGCGGGCGTCCACATAACAAAATTTAAACGTATCCGTTTAAATTCACCTTCTTTATAATACCATAAAATATGCTGACAAACAAGAATTTTGTGAGGGAAGAGGTTAATGCGCATCTGAAAAAGCTTTATGCTTTTGAGTGTTCAAGAGACTTTATGCTATTTTCTGACGGGTAAAGGGTTCTTGTATTCCTTACGCTTTCATAACACGGGAGTAGTTTTGCTTCTGTTTGAAATTGCATACTGTGCTTAGCAGGCTTTCTTGCCAAAAGACCTAGCCCCGATTGGAAGGGCGGCGGAGCCGGTCCGAAGGAATGGAGCGTTAGCGAAACCCTGGAAAGCGGGTAGAAAGTGCATCCATGCAATTTCTACCCACAAGTTTCCTGCGGAAACTTGCAGTATCTTTATTGCAAGCTGATGACGCGCCCGCCTTGGCGCTATCGGTTTGCGAATGGGTGGAAATTGCATGGTCTGACCGGATACGGAGTACCGGGCACAGTGAACCCAGAAATACGCTCCAAATAAAAAAAAATTGTAGAAATAATCTGAATTTGGGTATATAATGGGTTAAAGTCGGCATGGAGTTGACTTAGATTTTCCTTTAGAGGTTAATTTTATGAAGAAGACATTTTTTTCATCTATTGTAACAGTGGCAATGTCCGTATTGCTGCTTGCTTTTTCCGGATGTATGAGTACTACTGAGGGAGGCGAAGTTGGTGCAAACAGGCAGCAGCTTATGCTTATCTCCGAAGCCCAGATGGAAGCCAGTGCGAACGAGTCATACGCAGAGGTTCTTGCCGATGCTAAGAAAAAGGGGATCCTGCTTTCATCTTCTGACGCACAGTCTCAGAGGGTAAGGAATATTGCTACACGCCTTATTGCAAAGACTACGGTTTTCCGTTCAGACGCAAAGGACTGGCAGTGGCAGGTTAACGTTATTAAGGACGAAACCGTAAACGCTTGGTGTATGCCGGGCGGAAAGATTGTTGTTTACACAGGAATTATAGACGCTCTTAAGCTTACGGACGGAGAGCTTGCGGCAGTTATGGGTCACGAGATTGCACACGCTCTTAAGGAACACAGCCGTGAACAGGCCAGCAAACAGGTTCTTCAGGAGCTTGGTGTTGCGGTTATTGCTACTGCAGCAGGTCTTGGAGATGCAGGTACGGCAATGCTTCAGCTTGGAACACAGCTTGGCGTTACACTTCCATTCTCACGCAAGTGCGAGACGGAAGCAGACCGCATGGGAACAGAGCTTATGGCACGCGCAGGTTATGACCCCTACGAAGCTGTAAACATCTGGGAAAAGATGAATTCCATTAGCCAGGGTCAGCCGCCGGAGGTTCTTAGCACACACCCTTCTAACGACAGCCGTATTTCTGACCTTAAGAATATTGCAAAGAAGGTTTATCCGCTTTACGAGTCTGCCAAGCAGTCTACAAAATAGGTTAAGCCAAATTTCAACTTTTGCGCAGAACTGCCATTACCGGGCTAGACCCGGTAATCTTTCAAAGCAGATTATCGGTCTTTTTGCAACGAAGTTTCCGGCAGTCCGATAATGACATATTTCTTGCAAAAAATCGAGATTGAACCACTTTAGTTTATTTGATTTTAGTTCATTTGACTTTTACAGAAGTGTCATTGTCCAAATAAGGGCAGTGGCACTTTTTTGTAAGGTCCTAGTATTTGTATTTTGAAAGTAAAAATGATTCTTCCTTCCCTGGAGGAAGCGAAAAGTCCCTTCTGGAGACCAATCAAGTATTCACTATTCCCACCTCTTGGACTTGCAACGCTTGCAGGATATTTTTTGCCGGAAGACGAAGTTGTGCTTGTTGACCAGCATGTAGAAAAGCTTTCCTTGGACGACAAACCGGATCTTGTTTGCATGCAGGTCTATGTTACAAACGCATACAGGGCTTACCAGATTGCAGACGCTTACCGTAGCAAAGGAGTCTATGTTGCAATGGGTGGGCTACACGTAACTTCCCTTCCGCAAGAGGCACTTCTTCATGCGGACACGGTAATTCTTGGACCCGGAGAAGAGGCATTTCCCCGCTTTATAGATGATTTCCGAAAGAAAAGGGCTGAACGCTGCTACACTGCAAGAGAGCGCAGTATAGAAAACATTCCCCCTGTCAGAAGGGACCTTATCAAGAGGAGCAAGTATTTTGTTCCAAATTCGCTGGTTGTTTCCAGAGGATGCCCCCACCACTGCGACTTCTGCTACAAGGATGCCTTTTACGGGAGCGGAAAATCCTTCTACACTTGCCGGGTGGATTCTGCCCTTAAGGAGATAGAGTCTCTTCCCGGAAGGCACCTTTATTTTTTGGACGACCACCTTCTTGGCAACAAGAGCTTTGCACGCGAACTTTTTGAAGGAATGAAGGGCATGAAAAGGGTCTTTCAGGGAGCGGCTACGGTTGCATCTATTCTGGACGGAGATTTGATTGAACGCGCCAGGGATGCCGGTTTAAGGAGCATTTTTGTTGGCTTTGAGACTTTTTCTCCGGAGAATCTTGCGCAGAGCAACAAGGCTCAGAACCTATCCAGGGATTATGCCGCCGCTGTAAGAAGGCTTCACGATCTTGGCATTATGATAAACGGTAGCTTTGTCTTTGGACTGGACGATGACGACAAGGACACCTTTAGCCGAACCGTTGACTGGGCAGTGGAAAATGCAATCACTACGGCAACATTCCACGTGCTTACCCCCTACCCTGGGACAAGGCTTTTTTCTAAAATGGAAAAGGAAGGCCGCATAACAAGCTATGACTGGAGCCGCTACGACACAAGACACGCAGTATACAGACCGGCGCGTCTTACGCAAGAGGAACTTGAAGAAGGCTATAAAAAGGCTTACCGGGACTTTTATTCATGGAAGAATATCTTTGCAGCATGCAAAAACGACAGCACTCTTTCCCAAAAGCTTTCCCACTTTGCCTATACCGGCGGTTGGAAAAAGCTTGAACCCTTCTGGAATGTGCTCATAAAGGCAGGTCTTCTTAACAGGATGCTCCCCGCGCTGGAATTTCTTCTTTCCCACACCAAGTAAAAGCTAAAAACAGTTGGCTTACTTCTGGAATTTTCCTTCAGCAATCATTGTAAGATTACCGTTTTCTTTCAGAATAAAACCTTCAGCGGAAATGGTGAGGGAATATTCCTGGCCTTCTTTTAAGCAAGGGCAGTCGTAACTAATTTCTTGAATTTCTGTTCTTTCCGTCACTGTAGTTTTGGGAGACTCCACTGTCCAAGAATACGTATTGTCCGTTATTTCAACAGATGAAGTCTTACCCTTAGTGCTTGTCTCAGAACTTGTTATACTTTTTTTAAAATGAAGGGTCAGTGTTTTTAAAGCAGGAACTTTGATTGCATCGTCTCCTGCCTTTATATTTTCTATTTTTATATTATCAACTTTAGAAAGCTTAAAATCAGAGTCAGAAGAATTATCACGGATATGGATAACAGCTGAAGGCGGTGCTATAAGGATGCAATCATATTCTGCGGAAGGTTTTGCAGACATACAATTTGTAAAAACAAGGACAAACAATAAAACAAAAATACAATACTTTTTTTTCATATATTTTATATTGACACAAAAGCTTAAATCTAACAAGTATTTTTACCTGGATATTGGAAAGCCTCACAAGTAATAATACCCCAAACAAAAACCCCCGCTCTTTCTTGAACGGGGGCAATATTCCGCAAAGGAATCCCGAAGTCTTGGCATATTCTGCTTAGCATTCGGGATTACGTTTACGAATTACAGGCTTGCGTGGCAAGTACGTGCAATAACGTCATCCTGCTGTTCCTTTGTAAGGTTGATGAAGCGTACAGCATAACCAGAAACGCGTACTGTAAAGTTTGCATACTCTGGCTTTTCCGGATGAGCCTGGCAGTCCTTGAGCTTGTCTACGCCAAAGACGTTTACGTTAAGGTGGTGTGCACCCTTTGCAAAGTATCCGTCCATGATGTTAACAAGGTTTGCTACCTGTTCGCTTTCTGAGTGACCAAGAGCGCTTGGGTTGATTGTCTGTGTGTTTGAGATACCGTCGAGAGAGTATTCGTATGGTACCTTTGCAACAGAGTTCAAGCTCTTTACGAGACCCTTTGTCTCTGCACCGTATGATGGGTTTGCTCCAGGAGAGAATGGTTCTCCAGCCTTGCGTCCGTTTGGCAATGCGCCTGTAGCCTTTCCGTATACAACGTTTGAAGTGATTGTAAGGATAGAGGTTGTTGGCTCTGCGTTGCGGTATGTGTGGTGCTTCTTGATCTTTCCGATGAATGTCTTGAGCAACCACTTAGCGATTTCGTCTGCGCGGTCATCATCCTGTCCGTAGCGTGGGAAGTCGCCTTCAATCTGGAAGTCATAAGCCATGTTAGGAGCAAAGATCTTCTTGCCCTTCTTGTCTGTGATGTTGATGTCGCGGCGGAGAACCTTAACCTTTGCATACTTGATTGCGCTGAGGGAGTCAACAACGTGGCTGAATCCTGCAATACCTGT
>JAGACC010000022.1 GCA_017614295.1 Treponema sp. | reverse complement strand
GCCTCTTGGAAATGAATTTGCTCTTACAGCTGAATTAAAGGATGTAGCCTCTTCTGCCAAGCGGGAGATTTGTATTGTTGGCGGAGGAATTGGTGTTGCTCCTGTTGCAAATTTTGCCTCATCCCTGCCTGCCGCAAGCTACGACTTTTACGCCTGCTTTAAGAGCGGAACTTACGGTTTGGAATACGTAAAGGGCAATACCATAATCACTACGGACGACGGAAGCGCCGGAATTAAGGGTATGCTGCCAACTGCCCTGACTGCCCAAAAGATAAAGGAATGTGGCTACAAGGTAATTTTTGCTTGCGGCCCGACCCCAATGCTTGTTTATGTACAGAAGGTTGCAAGGGAATGCGGAATAAAGGCCTATCTTAGCATGGAACACAGAATGCTTTGCGGAGCGGGAGCCTGTCTTGGATGTACGATAAGCACGACTCAGGGAAGCCTACGTGTTTGCAAAGACGGACCTGTTTTTGATTCGGATATAATTCAGTTTGAAGCGCCTTGTCCAAGAAGAGCTCCCCTTGCAGAAAATCAGGAAGTGGATTTGAGCGTGGACATGTGCGGAATCCACTTTGAAAACCCGCTTTTTGCCGCTGCCGGAACATTCGGTTTTGGACAGAATTTCCGTGGCTTTGCAGACGTAAACGACTGGGGCGCAATCTGTTCAAAAGGAACAACTCTTGAGGAACGTCAGGGTAACGAAGGAGAGCGCTGCATAGAAGTTCCTTCCGGCGACATTAATTCCATAGGTTTGCAGAATCCTGGCATACGCTTTGTTACCAAAGAAATTATTCCGGAGATGCTAAAGCTTAAACCGGTTACCATTTTAAATCTTGCGGGCGGAAGCATAGAGTCTTATGTGGAAGCAGCAAAGATTGCAGAAGAAAGTGCAGTTCCAATGATAGAGCTTAACATAAGCTGTCCAAACGTAAAGGCGGGCGGTATGGCATGGGGAACAGACCCTAAGGCAGCATTTGAATGTGTTAGCGCAGTCCGTGCTGTTGTAAAAAAGCCTCTTATGGTAAAGCTTTCTCCAAATGCTCCGGATTTGAGGGCAGTTGCAATGGCTTGTGTGGAAGCAGGTGCTGATTCACTTAGCCTTATAAATACAATTCAGTCAATGGCAATAGATGTAGACAAGGGTAGGCCTTTCTTTAACAACGTTCGCGCAGGTTTGTGCGGTCCAGCGGTAAGACCAATTGCTCTTAGAATGGTTTACGATGTTGTCCAGGAGATGAACAAGCTGCCTGTAGAAAAAAGAATTCCGGTTGTTGGCATAGGAGGAATTGCAACTTGGCACGATGCAGTTGAATTCATTATGGCTGGTGCGCATGCGGTTCAGATTGGAAGCGCCATATTTGCAAACCCCAACGTAGCCAAGGAAATTCTTTGCGGACTAAAGGCCTTTATGAAGAGCCACGGTTATGCAACATTGGAAGAAATGCGCGGTATTGCCCAGTAGATTTATATAGATTTACAAGGAACTTTTTCTTCTTTCCTCACGAACCTGTTCCGGGGTTTTACCAAAGGTCTTTTTAAATTCGCGGATAAAGACTTTGTAGTTTGTAAGCCCACATTCATCCATAATTACGGAAATCTTCTGGTCGCTATTTTGCAGCATCTGGTAAAAGGCGGAAATGCGAAGTGACATAAGGTATTCGTTAAAAGTCATGTCCGTGTATTTTTTAAAGAGGCGGCACATGTGTTCAGGCGTTACGTTAAGAATGTCTGCCGCATCGCCAAGGCTTATCTTGTTGCGGAATTCTTTTTCAACATAAGCCATTACCGGCGAAATGCGGTTGATTCCATAATAGGATGTTGCCCCGGATTTTTTTTGTTCAACTTTATAAAGGGTTAAAAGCTGGTAGAAAAAATCATAGAGGAGAGAAACAAATTTTATCCTGTTTTCCTGCCGCCTGTCGTCCACGGATTTTAGCATTTTGGAAAGATAAGCAAAAAGCTTTTCTGCCTCCGGGGAAGTGGGTCTTTCCTTTAGCACCACGTTTTCTATTTCCTCATAAACTCCCTCAAAAGCACTAAGAGGAACTTGAAGCAGAATGTATCTTGCATGGCCGCACAACTTTGAAGAATGGATTACTTCCGAATTGATGATTATCATGTCGCCGTCGCCAAGTACATACTTTCTTTGCTCAATTTTAAAATCGATTTTTCCTTCAAGCACGTAAAGGATTTCTATGTGGTTGTGCCAGTGGAAGGGAGAATAAAAATTAACGTCATCAACCACTTCAAAGCGGATTGAAAACTGAAGGTCAAAGTGCCTCTTGTGGAGGATGTTCTCGTGCTTGAATTCTTTCATATCAATATTCTATGTTAAAAGTGGCATAATTGCAAATATTTTTGACTAAAATATCAATATCGACATAATCAATGTCATTTTTGTCCGTTGCGCATTTTTTTAATCGTGGTAAAGTTAAGATAGCAAAAGCGGGGCTGGCTTTGGCGGCTCCATGTAAAACAAGAGGCACATAATCAATAAGGAGGATTTTATGAAAATCAAAGCAATGGTAAAGACAGCAGTTTTCTTTTTGGTAGCGGCAGTCGCATTTTCTTCTTGCGGAAAATCTTCGCCAAAAATCACTTTGGACAACGGAGTTTCTCTTGGCGTAGTTTCCATTCCAGACAACAACTTCTGCATTGCAAAAACCGAAGTGACCCAGGAATTCTACGAAGCAGTTATGGGCGAAAATCCGTCACAGACAAAGGGAGCAAACTTTCCTGTTGAATCCGTAAGCTGGTACGATGCACTTTTCTTCTGCAACAAGCTTAGCGAATTAAAGGGAAAGACCCCCTGCTACAAGGTTAACGGCAGCAGCAATACGGCTGACTGGGACTACACTCCCCATCAGAACAAAATCATTGAGGGCGAAATTGAATTCAACCAAGATGCAGATGGTTTTAGGATTCCTACAATGGAAGAGTGGGATGTTGCCATAAAGGGCGGAGAGAATTTTACATATTCAGGAAGCGAAGACTTGGACAGCGTGGCATGGACGGACTGCAACAGTGGCGGACAGTTGCACGAAGTTGCCCAGTTGCAGCCAAACGGTTTTGGAATCTACGACATGTCCGGCAACGTATTTGAATGGGTCTGGAGTGTTCGCGATGACACAAGCAGGTACTTGCGCGGAGGAAGCTACTTTGATGCCGCCAGGGCTGGAAAATGCAACAACAAGGAACTTAACTTTGCTTCCCGCCAGTTCAAGACGGCTGGATTCAGAATCACTTGGAATAAAACACTGTAACTTAAGCTAACTTAAGGGGGGAAGTCTCCCCCTCGGCTCCAATTCGTCGCATGCATGCGCACGCTCCTCATTTCCGCCTACCCCCTCTGCGGGCTCAAACGCCGCCCGCAACGCCTGCTCAATTCAACGCATTGACCCACTATCACCATGGCAGTATAATCAGAAAAAAAAGGGGGAGATTTTATGCTACATAAAAAAATTGTAAACCTTACCAACACGGCAAAAAAAGTAATCCGTTTTGCAGCTGCATTTGCATTGGTTACTCTCATGAGCGGACTGTATGCAAGCGCAGAAACACAAGCCGATCCTGCCCTAAACGGTGAATGGCTCTGGAAAGAAGAAGGCGTCGTATCTTTTGACAACGGAAAAATCATCATGCTAAATGTTTCGGACAGCACAATGATGCGCGGAACCTATATAACCACTTCCGGTACAACATACGATCAAGTTCATTCCATCTTTTACGAAGAATATGATTTTGAAAGCGGAAAATGGGTTACCATGGATAATGCCGAATCCAGTTCCGACAGCTACTTTATCCCGGACAGCAACACTCTATTGCTGGCAGAAGACGGAGAGTTCCTAACCTTTAAGCGCGGTTCCTTCTTAAAAGAATATAAAGAAAAAATAGCCTCAGCCGTAAAGCAGGAGCTTGTTAAAAAGGAAAAGACCCTTGTTGTATGGTCATTCACAGACGAATTGGAATCAATGACTTCCAACCTAAAGTACGGGTACAAAAAAAATCATCCCGATATAGAACTTGAATACTCTTTTACACCAACCGACCAGTACCCCAACAAATTGGATTCAGTTTTTTCTTCCGGAAGAGGTGGCCCGGATGTT
Source organism: Treponema sp. (assembly GCA_017614295.1). Lineage (GTDB taxonomy): Bacteria > Spirochaetota > Spirochaetia > Treponematales > Treponemataceae > Treponema_D. Next base: position 3,152 of record JAGACC010000022.1, on the reverse strand, counting down.
TTCGCCTTGGAAAGTTCTTTTGTGCGAAAGTATGTAGAACAAGGCAAAGACTACCTGCTTCCGCTTGATGATGTTTACAAAAAAATTAAGGACAAGACTACCAAGTACCAGATTCAGGTTGGCAGCTACAATGGACACGTTTACGCTATGTCTTGGCAGATATGTCCTGGTGCCGTATTCTACCGCAGAAGCCTTGCAAAGCAAATACTTGGAACAGATAATCCGGCAGATGTGCAGAAGTACATGTCCGATTTTGCAAAGTTCCGCCAGCTTGCAGAGCTAATAAACCAAAAATCCAACGGAAAGGTAAAGACTGTAGCCTCTCCGGCAGACTTGTTTCTTGCCTACAAGTATTCCAGAAAGAATCCCTGGATTGTAGACGGAAAGCTTGTTATTGACCCTGCCATGGAAGAATACATGGAAACAAGCAAGCTTATACATGGTAAAGGTTACGACGGAAACGTCTGGCAATGGTCAGAAGGCTGGTTTGCCGGCATGAAGGATTATCTTAAGGATGAGCATGGGGAAGACATAAAGGTATTCTGCTACTTCTTCCCAACATGGGGCCTGCAATACGTCCTTAAGCCAAACTCTCCCGAAACAAGTGGCGACTGGGCAATGTGCCAGGGACCTGCAAAATACTACTGGGGAGGCTCTTGGCTTGCCGCTTACAAGGGAACAAAGAACCCTAGCGCCGCAAAAAAGATGATTGAATACCTTGTTTCTGATGACAAGTTCTGCAAAGCCTATACAAAAGAAACGGGCGATTTGCTTAGCAACCTGAACACACAGGAAGAAATGAAAAATGAATACCCAGACTCATTCCTTTCCGGTCAGAACTCTTATGCTGAATTCTGCGAAATGGCAAAGGACATAAACGGAAACCTAAACCAAAGCACAGACATGGAAATAGACGGATTATGGAACGAAGCCGTTTCTGCTTATATTAATGGCGAAAAGACCAAAAACGAAGCCCTTAGCAAATTCAAGTCAGATGTTAAGGCCAGATTGGGATTCTAAGCCATACCTTTCTTAGCAAAGCCGGACTGGCATGCTACGCGGGATTGGAGGGGGCACGGGGTTGCTTGCAGCCCCAAGTGCGTGCGAAGCACCGGCCGTAAGGCAAGCCCCGGAAAGCCCGTAAAAATAGGCCTAAAAACTTAGCAAAAGAAAAAAATTCGTAGAGCGCAAAAAACTCCGTCCAAAAATATTACCCACCTCCTGCTACGCTTGCTCACATTGACAAAATATGTTAAAATGTCAACATGAATACCTATGCATCCCTTTGCGCAGTTGGCGCGGAACACATTCTAGGAAATGAACTTAAGCACCTGGGTTTTAAGCTTGAATCAAATGCTCCAGGCCGTGTTTTTTTTACTGACGGCTCAAGCAATTTTGATGCGGTTTACAAGGCAAATTTTTGTTTGCGTACGGCAGACCGCGTTTACATTCAGATGGCAAAGTACCGGGCAGACAATTTTGACTCACTCTTTGCGGGATGCTACCAGGCTCCATGGCAAGACTTTTTGCGTAAGGATTCCCGTGTAGTCGTGGACAAGGTTCGTGCCTACAAAAGCCGTATAGAAAGCGAGCATACAGTTCAGTCCATGATTCAAAAGGCCATATACAAAAAGCTTGGCGAAGTCTGGGGAATTACAACCCTTCCCGAAAGCGGAGAAAAATGCGACGTACGCGTATACATAGATGAAGACACAGTGCGCATCATGCTGGACACAAGCGGAGACCCCCTTCACAAAAGAGGCTACCGTACAGACGGCGGAATTGCACCCCTTCGCGAAACAACGGCGGCAGTTCTTTTGCAAGACCTTATGTGGCGCAGAAAGACCCCCCTTCACGATCCATTTTGCGGCAGCGGAACAATAGCAATAGAGGCAGCTCTTTATGCTCACAACGTTGCTCCCGGACTTGGAAGGCATTTTGCTTACGAGCATCTTGCTTTCTACGACAAGGACCGTGTTCTGGAAATGAAAAAGGCTGAGGCTGCAAAAATCCGCACAGATGTTGAATGCAGGATAACAGGCAGTGACATTGACGGTGATGCGGTTCAGCGCTCGGTTCTGAATGCGGAACATGCATGCGTTACGGCAGGAAGGGCCTTGCAGCTTATCGGAAGCGACGCACGTATTCCCCGTCCGGAATTCATCAGAAGTTCATTTTCCGACCTTAAGGCTCCTTTTGAAACAGGTCTTATCCTTTGCAACCCACCATACGGAGAGAGGCTTGGAGACCAGGCACAAGCGGAAACCCTTTACCAAGACATGGCTTCCCTCTTTGCAGACTTCCCCGGATGGCAGATAGGCGTTATCACCAGCCAGAAGAACTTTCAGAAATGTATAGGACGCTATGCAGACCACCAGAAAAATTTAAAGGCTGGAAACTTGGACACAACGCTTTATGTCTATAACGGCTAAAACTTAATTAAGGGTAAAAAATGGCTGTCCTTGTTGAACACGAAAAAAGAAAAAAAGAAATCCTCGAAAAGTCGCTGGAACTTTTTATAGAAGAAGGCTACGAAGACGTAACTTTCCAAAAAATAGCTGACCGTTGCGCAATCACAAGAACCACGCTTTACATCTACTTTAAGAACAAGCGCGAAATTTTCCTGTGGAGCATAAAGCAGCTTACCGGCGGCATAGAAAAAAGCATTCTAAAGATAATGGCGGACGAATCCTTGGACGAAATAGACTGCCTAAAAAAAATCTTTACACTGATTTGTGCTGAATGCGAAAAAAATGCCCGTCTTTTCCACGTACTCCTGGACTACCTCTTGCAGCTAAAGAAAAGCGAGGGCAACCCAAGGGAAAGGGTTAAGCGCAGGGTAATACGCCTTGAACACTTGCTTACAACGGTAATACTCCGCGGACAAAAAAAGGGTTTAATAAGGAATCTTCCGGTAAAAGAAATAGATGCCCTTCTGTTCAGCCTTATAGAAAGCGCCCTCTTTAAGATTTCCGTATACGGAGAGCAAAGCCTGGAAGACAGCCGCCTGTTAATTGAATTTACAATCGACAGCCTAAAAACTTCGCAGGAATAATCTTTCTCTTTTTCTTTCTTTTTTTTTCTTGCGGCACTTTTTCCTGCAAAACTTCTGCGTCTTAAAAGAAAAGCTTGCCATTTTTAAAAAACAATAG
>JAGACC010000198.1 GCA_017614295.1 Treponema sp. | reverse complement strand
CTTAAAAGAAAATACATATAGTCATCATCTTCAAGTTCTTCCAGCTGGTTCTCTGTGGCACACATAAGCTTTGGAATAAGATAAGTATACTGAACCTCCACGCGGCCATCTTCCGAAGCGTGTTCATTATGAAGATTTATATATCTAAGTGCATTTTCGCTTAAAAGATCCGCATTGATTTTTTTTATTCCAAGGCGAATAGTCAAAACAGCGGCTGCTTTTCCCACGGCACAATCATGGCTGCAAAGCATGTCACGCTCACCGTCATAAGTCTTAAAAAATTCTTCCAGCTCAAACAAAGGATGCAACCATTTTCCGGAGCTTTCAAAAATCAAAGAATCCCGGTTAAAAACCTGCAGAGAAACATTCTGTGGCAATGGCTGTGTGTAGGACATATTCTATTTATCATGCATTAACATCTATTTGTCAACAAAAATTTTGGATGTAAAAAAATGCTTCACCGCCTTTCTGCAAACGTTAATTCTGACTGTAGCTTTATCTGGCATAGATTCTTAGGAATCGTAAAAGCTTGCGCCTTGTTTTTAATACCATTCTGTGCTATTTTATCAGCATGAAAATTTCAACAGAAAAATCTGAACTAAGCGGAGAAGTTTCCGTTCCCGGTTCAAAGTCCCATACAATAAGAGCCCTTCTTCTGGCGGCAATGTCGGACGGAGTTTGCAAAATATCAAACCCTTTGCCAAGCGAAGACTGCCTTAGCACATACGCTGCCCTGCCCTTAATTGGAGCAAGCGCAAACTTGGGTCAATCAAGCGACGGCTCACCCTCAAAGACATGGACTGTTTACGGAGCCGGAGAAAAACTCCATCTGCCAAGCGATGTTGTAAACGTTGGAAATTCAGGCTCCCTGCTCTACTTCTTGTCCCCAATAGCCGCAACATTCAGCGGATGGAGCATTTTTACCGGAGACGAAAGCATAAGAAAGCGCCCCGTCCACCACGTAGTAGACGCACTCAACCAGCTGGGAGCAAAGGCATACACCTCTGTTCCAGGAAGTTCTACCTGCCCTCTTTTAATACAAGGCCCAATCTCCGCAAAGAATAAAATCACCACGGGGGGAACTGTCTCAAGCCAATACATTTCCGGACTCATGATGGCAGCCCTAAGGTTAAACGGAAGCCTGCAGATTGAACTAACCGATCCAAAAGAAACGCCCTACCTTACCATGACCCAAAAGTGGCTGGAAAGCGTTGGCGCAAAGGTTCAGATAAGCCCAGACTTTAAGCATATAGAAGTTCAAGGACCTGTAAAGATAAAGGCCTTCGACACAACAATACCAAGCGACTGGGAAGCGGTTGCATTTCCTCTTGTTGCAGCCCTTATCACAAACAGCGACATCACAATAAAAGACATAGACGGTTCCGGAACTCAGGGAGACGAAGCAATTGTTCAGGTGTTAAAATCGCTTGGAGCAGACATAGACTGGAACAAAGAAGCAAAAACCCTTCGTGTACGCGGATTAAAAAAATCTTCAGACGGAATTGGACGGCTTTCTACAGAAAATCTTCCCGGCAAAGAACTTCACGTAAACCTTTCTGGCTACCCGGACGCAATCTGTGCAGTAGCGGCAATAGCGTGCTTTACGGAAGGCAAGGTTGTTATAGAAGACATAAGTGTTTGCCGCCGCAAAGAAACAGACCGCATAAAAGTGCTTCATGAGGAGCTTGCAAAACTTGGGGCTGTAACGGAAGAAGGCAATGACTACTTTGTTATCCACGGACACTCCCCAATAAAAGCAGACGGTTCACCAAACCCGGAATTTTCCCTTCACGGAGCAAATGTAGAAAGCTACAAGGACCACCGTGTTGCAATGGCTTTGGCTTGCATGGGTCTTGCACTTGGGCAGAAAGAAAAAATCACCGTAAACGACGCAGAATGTTGCGCAGTAAGTTTCCCAGACTTTTTTAAAGTGATGGGCGGTATAGGAGCAAAATTTTATGAAGAACACGCTGAATAATGAACTTGCAGTCTGCGGATTTGCAGCAGTAAAAACTTTGGAAAAGGCAAACTGGGAACGCATCACCAGGCTTTATTTTTCTTCCGCAAGGGCTCCACTCTTTGGCGGACTGTGCAAAAAACTTGCCGCAGCAAAAAAGCCTTACAATCAGGTTAAGGACGAAGTTGAACTTGAACGTCTCTGCGGCAGCGTACACCACCAGGGCGTAGTCGCAATGATTCAGACTCCGGAAATAAAAGCACTCAACACAGAGATAACTGCAAATTGGGTTCAAGAAAAACAGTCTGCAATCCTTCTTGACCGCGTAGGAAATGCAAACAACTTGGGTGCAATAGTCCGAAGCGCAGCATTCTTTGGCATAAAGAACGTCGTTATTCCTCTGGACGAAGCACAGTCTTCCGTTACCACAAGCAGCTACCGCGTGGCAGAAGGCGGCATGGAATTTGTAAACATCTATTCAATAAAATCAATTCCCCGACTGCTGAATGACATGGCAGGTAAAATGGTAAGAATTGGAACATCGCTGGATGCAAAAGAAACAACCCGCAGCATAAGGCAAATGTGTCAGGACAAGGGAGTAATCATAATCCTTGGCAACGAAGAAAACGGAATCAGCAAAGAGGTAAAATCCCTCTGCGACCACCTGGTTCTTATTCCTTACGCAGGATTCCCGGACGCAAAACCTGTAATAGACAGCCTTAATGTTGCACAGGCATCCTCCGTTATCATGTATGAACTTATGGGAAAATAACTTATGAAAATCACACTGACTTTTACAGTCCTTGCCTTTGCATTACTCTTTCCAATAAATGCTGGCGCACAAATTTTCAACGTAAACATTCCGCAGAATGAGCTTTGCCTTCCGGAAGAAAATTCCCCCTTTGCGCTGGACAAGGTTTGGGACCCGGTAATTTTTGGAGCAGGAGCAATAACTTACGGCGGAGCGCTTTTAAAAGACCATTTTTCTTCAAAAGACAACTCTGACGATACAAAAATCTACGACAAAGACGACGTTAATCCCTTTGACCGAATCTTTATGAATGAATACAGCAAGAACCTGCACAACCTTGGAACCGCAACATGCCTCGTGGCAACCGCTGGAATTCCTGCTGCAACATTCCTAACAGAAAGCGCCTGTGGAAATTTTAGCAAGCAGAACCTTTTTGATGTTGCCGTAATGTATTCAGAAGCGCTTTTGTTCACAAACGGAATTAAGGACTGGATAAAGATAGGAGCCAGAAGGGAACGCCCCTACATGTATTTTGACGAGCGTGACGAAGACGGAATAGACAGCAACGACTACAGGTATTCCTTCCTTAGCGGACACACGGCAAATGCCTTTATGGGAGCAACGTTCACCTCTTACGTTTTCTGCAGCTACTATCCAGACTCCAAGCTAAAGATTCCGGTAATTGCAACCTCATACCTCTTTGCAGCCGGAACAGGAGCACTTCGCATGAAAAGCGGAAACCACTTCTGTACAGACGTTCTTGCAGGAGCCGCAATGGGAAGCGCCGTAGGATTTGCAGTTCCTTTCGTCCATCATCTTTTTGCTCAAAGCAGTTCATCAGAAAAAGATTCATCCAAAAAACCGCAGCTTATGTTCAGCCCATACGGAATAAACATACACCTGAACTTCTAAACCCCGCCTGTTTACCGCCAGACAAAACCAAAGCCTACGGTAAACAAGTGGTAAGTTGTAATATCGTCATCAAGGAATTTCTTTTCATCAAAATAATTTTCCATATCGATTCTCCAGCCAAAGTTATAGCCCAGGTTAATCATAACTTTTCCGATTAAGAAGTCGGTTCCAAGGCCAAGCTCCGGGGTAAAACTTTCGTCGGTATGGTAATTTGCCGCAAGTTCAACATAAGGACGCACGTAATTGGTTGCCATAAAATTAAGACCGCCCATAAGCCCAAAGCAATAAGAGCTGCTTTCTTTTGAATTATTCTTGTAGTCGTAGCCAAAACTTCCGCCTGCAAATCCAAAGCGCCCAAGACCAATTGCAATATTTGCCGCAACGGAATTTAGCTGAACGTCTTTAAATTCAAAATCATTCAGCATGGAATTTGTAATTCGGGTGTCTGTCGTAATATAAACCGCACTGCGCCCCCTCTGTTCAACCTGCTTCTTTTTGTCATCAACAAGGGTGATCTGCCCCCTGGACTCTGCCCGCTCAACAGCCTTTTCTTGGTTGTTTCTCATTTCACCCATAAGAATTTTTGTAGCATTGTCTATGTCCGTGCTGCGCTCAGAAGCAGTTCTTATTTCTATGCGGGGATAGACTATGAACGTGGTCTTTGTAAGAAAGTCCTTGCTAAAAGTAAAAACCGTCTTGTTGGTGTCTGTCCGCACAAGTTCAAGTTGCTCAGGTTCAAAGCGGTACTCGGATGCTTCCTTCCACTTGCGGATTTTATATTTTAAGCGCACATAAACAACCGGCACTGAACGGCGGAACAAGCTGTCGTAAAGCATAATATTGTTTTCGTATTCAGCGCGTTCTTCCTTGGTCATCTTTACCAGGGACTTAACCTCTTTTCCGGTAAGAGCTTTGTAGGTCAAAGGCAAATCTATGGAAAAAAGCGAGGTATAGCCAAAAAAGTTTGACTTTATGGAAATGGTCCAGCGGTTACGAAGATTGTTGTAGGCATAGCCGCGCACAATCAGCGTATCCGTAAGAGAAGTTGCGGTATAAACCTTATTCTCCAGAACCTTGTAAGACTTGTCCAGGTTTACAAGAGCCGCATATTCAACAGAACTTGAATTTTCCAACTTCCGGTAGCGGAGCTTTAAGATTTCCTTCTTTGAATTTTCAACCTGCTCTATGTTCTCAAGAAATGTATCCGTATCGTCACGATTTTTTTCCGCAAGCTCAGAAGCCGCCTCTCTAAACACCACTTCGGTATCATCGATCAAATCATTCTGCTCATCGCTACGCTTCTCCGAAAGCCTGTTCTCCTCTTCCATAGCCTCCGCATCATAAAATTCCAGAATCTTATTCTGAGCATCCACAACCGGCTCAAAAATATCCGCACTCGTTTCTTGTGCAAAAGCAGAGGAACCAAAAAAACTAAAGGCAAGCAAAAAAGCCGCAAGACTAAAACTAATTTTCACGCTACCATTTTACACCAGACACGGGTTATTGTCTATTCTACTTCCCCACCATTGACACCACCAAAAGCCAGCGAATATAATTAGCGTATGAATTTGTATGAGTCTCCATGCGGTTATTTTGATGGTATTACATCGAAGCAAGAGATATATTCTTTTCCGGGGGAAGAGGAACTTGGCGAGTTTATTCCGGATGAAATTGTTTGCAGTGCAAGGAAGAAGTTTGGGCGAGATATTTCCAGACAGGAATTTTTCTACAATATTCAGTTGGAGGAAGGTTTTAGAAGGACGAGCAATATAATGTACCGGGAAACATGTCCTGAATGCAAGAAATGTATACCAATAAGAATTCCTGTGGCGGAATACAGGGCAAATAAAAGTGCACGCTATCTTATGAGGAAAAATTCTTCGATTGAACTCCGCATTACGGAAGAGGCAAAGAGTTTTGTTACGGAAGAGAAAATTCTTCTTTACCAGAATTACTGGAAGCGGCACAATCCGGATGGGGATATTTCTAAGCAAGATGCACTTTCGGATATAGAGGCATTTTCCGGTTTTGAGGATGATGGGAAGAATTACTGCGGAACAAAAAATTTTGACTACTACTTGGACGGAAGGCTTGTGGCAGTAAGCGTGCTTGACTTTGCGCTGGATTCAATTTCTTCAAATTATTTTTACTACGATATTTCTCCGCAAATTCTAAAACGCTCAATAGGAACTTTTAGCATAATAAACGAAATTCTTTGGACTGCGGAACACGGTTTTGACTATTACTATCTTGGCTACTGGATTAAAGACCATCCCAAGATGAATTACAAGGCAAACTTTTTTCCCCACGAACTTCTGGTGGACGGCGAATGGATAAAAGAGCCTAGCCCCGATTGTAAGGGACCGCTAAAGGCGGGTTGCCGTTAGGCAATGTAGGCGAAAGCCCGCTCCATAAAAACTTGCTAGCCTTTATTTTCTTTGCTATAATTCTTGTATGGAAATTCAGACCCTAAAAAATAAATGCATAGTTCTTGGCGTAACCGGAAGTATAGCAGCATACAAAGCCGCAGCCCTAACAAGCATGCTGGTAAAAGCCGGCGCAGATGTTCACGTTATAATGACAAAAAATGCAGCCCAGCTGATTGGTCCCGCAACTTTTGAAAACCTTACTGGCAACCGCTGCCTTTTGGAAACTTTTGACCGGAACCACGAATTTAAAGTTCAGCATATTTCTCTTGCGCAAAGGGCAGATCTTTTTATTATCGCTCCGGCAACTGCAAACGTAATAGCAAAAGTTGCAAACGGTCTTGCGGACGATATGCTAACAACGACTTTTCTTGCCTGCACCTGCCCAAAGATAATCGCTCCGGCAATGAATACGGCTATGTACCAGAACCCTGTTACCCAGGACAACATAAAAAAATGCCGCAGCTACGGAATGAGTATAGCAGAAGGGGATGAAGGTTATCTTGCATGCGGAACAAGCGGAAAGGGTCGTCTTGCAGAACCGGAAACTCTTTTTGCCTGGATTGAACACGAGCTTCCCTGCAAAAAAGAT
>JAGACC010000197.1 GCA_017614295.1 Treponema sp. | reverse complement strand
GGAGCTTTTGGGCTACCTGCAGAAGGAGGGCTTTGAGGTTACCCAGTCAACTCTTTCGCGCGACCTTAAGCTTTTGAAGGTGGGAAAGGTTTGTGACGGTCATGCAGGTTACGTGTACACTCTTCCGGATGAGGACGAGAGGCGTGAGAGCGAGCAGATTTATATTCAGGACTTTTTGCGCGGTTACGTGAGCATAGACTATAATTCAAGTACGGTTGTTATAAAGACTTTTGGTGGGCATGCGGATGCTGTTTCCAATGCGCTGGATTCTTTGAACATGGATGAGATTCTTGGTACTGTTGCGGGCGACAACTGCATTTTTGCATGTCTTAGGGAAGGCGTTTCCGGTGAGGATTTTATGGCGGCACTTAAGCAGCGCATTCCTGAGCTAGAGGACGAGTAGTTTTTTCTTTGCAGACGACCAACTTACGCCGCCATGGAGCCCCTTTAGTACCGCGCTAGCGGTATGAGCGTGAGCGAAGGGCGGAACGGCGGTGGCGCAAAGTATTATCCTGTCGAGTTAGCCAATGCGTGAATGGTAGAGCATGCAGAAGTTCGTCCTAAAAATTACCGTCCAGAATTATTTTCCGCAGAAGATTTCCTTGTAGCTGTAGAGGGCTGTCCTTGCCTTTATGCGGAGGGTCTTTCCGTTCCATTCAAGCGTACCCGAGTCGTAGAAACATTCGGGGCTTTTTTTGTTGCTTAGCACAGAGCGGTCTTTTTCTGTTCCGCTAAAGTTTGTAAGCAAAAGTTCAACTTCAAATTTTACAGGTTTTTCCGCAAAGATTTTTTCTGCTTCTTCTTCGGATGAGGGAAGTTTTGTTAGTCCGGTTATTGTTCCGATTGAATCTTTTAGCAGCACTATGATCATGGATCCGTCTGTGGAGAAGAATACGTAGGCTGGTACGAATGGCGTTTCCGTTGCTATCTGGACGTTTGCAAGTACGTTGTCGTCTTTGTCTTTTGCTTCTGCGTAGTGGGGCAGATAAATCATGTCAAAGTAGTCTACATAAGAATCCTTTGCGTCTGAATTTAGCGTGGAGTTTATTTTGTTTTCGTCAAAGTCTTCTATTATTTTTGAGTAGTTTTGAATGCGCCTTTCCACCAAGTCCAGTATGTTTGAGTATATGAGTTCTTTGTAGGATGCAAGCTGGGCAAAGTTTTCCGCGTTGCTTGCCATTATCTGGTTTCCAAAAGATGTTACCTGTTTTATCTTGGGGAAATTCAGCCGGTTAAGGAAGGTGATTCTTGTAATTAGGTCTATTATGTTGTAGCCCCAGCGGGATGTGTCTGCGCTGCTGGATGTTTTTTTGGATTCCTTTATTTCTTTTTTTAGTTCTTCCGCGCACTTTTTGTTTAGGTCTATTACTTTTTGAACTTCCGTCCTTTCTTTTATGGAGTAGCTTTTTCCGTTCTGCAGGGTAAGCTCCGGCTGGAAGTATTGCTCCCAGTTCTTTCTGGGGAATAGGGTTGCGGTTCTTAGGGTTATTGTATTCCTTTGGAAGATTCCCCTTTTTGTCATGAAGATTACGTATGTGTCCTGCTGCTGTTCAAGGGGGGATATTTTGGAAAGAAAGCTTCCTCCTTCAGAGCCGTTGATTGTTATCTGGAAGTATTCAAGTGATGCCTTTGCGGAAAAGACGAATAGCTTGTGGTTTCTTTCTCCGAATAGTTTTTGCAGTATGGAAGAGAATTGCTCTGAGTATGATGAAAATTCGCTTTGGTCAAATTCCGGGGTTATGAAGTAGTCCCTTAGGCTTTCGTCCCGGCCTGGATCGTAGCGCTGCATGTAGGTCCATTTTTCTACTGCAAAGAGTTTGCACTTCCATTTTTCGCCCTTGTATTCTATGTTAAGGCTGCATTCGTCTTCTGAACATAGGCTTGCCCCGGACAGGTAGCATCTGAATCCTTGAAGCGGTTTTCCGTTTTTGATTAGGGGGCCTGAGTATTCAATGTTTCCGCTTTTTCCTCTTTCTTCTTTTGTTGGGTCTAAGAAGAGGCTTTCTTCCAGCTTTAGCTTTGCCTGTGTAAAGCTCCATTCATTTTCGAAAATCTGCTTGTGGTAGAAGCCTGTTCTTCCGCTTGGGTCTGTTCCTGCAACGCGTAGTTCCCTTGCGGCGTTTCCGTGTCCGTTCTGCGCTATGCTTATCATTTTTGTGAGCCTTGCCTGTCCGTAGAGGGGAATCTTTGGCTGCTCCATCCAGTCTTCTGCCGGCAGTGCCCACGGTGAATAGTTTGAAAGGTATTCAGTTCCGCTGTATTTTTGTTCAAGGTGGTCGTATGTATATTGGAAGAACATAGGGTCGCATCCCATTGTGTCAAAGTCTATTAGCCTTGTGTACATGCTGCCTTTGTTCCCGATTAGGAATATTGTGTCTGCGGATACGCTTATGTTTTCTGCTATGAATGCTCCGTTCAGTGGAACTTCTACGCTTCTGCTAAGGTCCTGCGGTAGTCCTGAGTCTGCAAACCTTATGTGCTGTCCGTCGCTTGTAAGGAAGTAGACTGTTTCTAGCCCCATTGTTCCGTAGTGGTGGGGGTTGCCGTAGCGGTCTTCGTGCCAGAGTACTTCTATTCTGCGTGCTCCCATGCTCCATCCCCTGTAGTTTTTTACAAGGTCGTTCATGCTAAGGTAGGTGTTTTTTGGAAAGCCGAATTTTCTTAGCCAGCTTCTGTCTTTGCGCTTACCGTCTTTTGCAAGGTAGATGTAGTATTGGGTTCCTTCCGTGTCCCATGCGTAAAAGCTGTCTCCGTCTGCACAGATTTCTTCTATTCTTGCTGGCGGGGTGAATTTGTCTGTAGAAGTTGAGTCGGGGTGGGGTAAGCCTGTTTGCTTAAAGAGCTTCCATTGGTCTTCTCCCTTTTCCTTAAAATATATTCTTCCGTCTACAAGGGCAAATTGTCCGTATGTGCAGTATGACTGGGTTCTTGTTCTTATGTAGACCTGTTCGGGGAGGAATCCGTTTATGTCTTGTATTTCTCCTGAATGCGGGGAAGAGAAGAAGTTTGCCTTTGCGTCTGCTTCTGATGAATATGCCTTGGGGGCAAATGTTAATGTGAGTGTGGCGGCGGTTAATAGGGATAATATTATAGGGTGACGGTTGACCGGGCTTGCTCCGCTTCTTTTTTTATGTGTGAAGTTCAACATAGGTTTTTCCTGTTCCTCCGTCTTCCGGGCGGGCAAAGTGGAAGTCTTTTACCGCGGGGTGGTGCGAAAGGTAGTCATGGACTCCCTGCTGAAGAATGCCGCTTCCCTTTCCGTGGATTATGCTGAAGTTTGCAAAGTTTGTTATTGTGCAGAGGTCTATCTGTCTTTCCAGAGATTTTATTGCGTCTTCGTACCTCATGCCAAGAAGCCTTAGTTCAAACTGCGGGCGGGAATTGTCTTGTGATGAGGATGCGCTTTCCAGAACGTAGTCTGCCTTTTGCATAGCCTGTGCGCTGTCTTTTCCTTCTAGCGGAAGTGCCTGCAGCTGTCGGGATGGTACGCTCATGCGTATTGCCCCAAACTGGACGCTCCAGCTTTCTCCGTTCTTTTCTTTTTGGACAAGGGTTCCCTTTCTTCTTTCCCTTCCTGCAAGAACTTCTACTCCGGGTGCAAGCTGTGGGATTATCTTTTTTGGCTGCTCCAAAGTTTTTTTTGCGTAGCGGTCGTTTTCTTCTTTGGGAATTGGCTTTGCGCTTTTAAGTGCTTCCGTGTTGGAGATGCGTCTTTTTGTCTTTTTTGATGACTTAGAAGATGAATGCCTTGATTCCTTTGTGAATTTTATTCCGTTCTCTGCAAAGAAAGCTTCTTTTTCTTTTAGGGCATCCTGCTGTTTTTCCAAGAGCTGCCTTTCGGTTTCTATTTCGCTTTCCTTTTTTTCTGCTTCTTCTTCAAATTCCTTTATGAACTGCCTAACCTTAAGGTTCTTTTCCCTTGTGATTTCTCCTTCGCGGAGTTCCCTTACAAGGTTTTCAAGCCGGCTTCTTGCTTCCCTTAGAGATGCAAAGTTCTGCTTGGCTTCCAGTTCCCTAAGCTCTATTTCTTTTTGCTTGGCTTCTATCTCGCGCTCGGAAAGCTCCACTTCTTTTATTGCAAGCTTGTCCTTGGCTTCTTTTTGCTGGCGGATGAGCAAGTCCATTTCTTCGTGCTTGGCGGTAAGACCCTTGATTAGTGCGCTTACGTCTGCCTGCTGGGTGGAGATGTATTCCTTTGCCTTTTGGATAAGCTTTTTGCTTAGGCCTGAATGTTGGGCTATGTCTATTGCGTGGCTTTCTCCGGGCACTCCCATCATAAGACGGTAGGTTGGGCTTAGGGTCTTTTGGTCAAATTCAACGCTTGCGTTTACGCATGAAGGGTTTGTGTAGCCGTAGTTTTTTAGTATTCCGTGGTGGGTGGTAACTATTACGAATGACTTTCTTTCGATGAATTCATCCAGGGCTGCCATTGCTATTGCTCCGCCTTCCTGTGGGTCCGTGCCGCTTCCAAGTTCGTCCAAGAGAACAAGGCTTTTTTCCGTTGCGTGCTTTTCCATGGAGGCGATTTTTTTCATGTGGGCAGAGAAGGTTGAAAGGCTTTCGTCTATTGACTGCTCGTCGCCAATGTCTGCAAATACGCGGTCAAAATAGGGTAGCCTTGTTCCTTCGTCTGCTGGCAATGGGAATGCTGCCTGGTTCATTAAAGCGAATAAGGCTATTGTTTTTAGCGTAACGGTTTTTCCGCCTGTGTTGGGGCCTGTTATTATTAGAACCCGCTTTCCGTCCATAAAGTTTATGTCTACAGGAATTGCCTTGGCTCCGAGCAGGGGATGGCGTGCCCCTTTTATGCTAGGCGGTTCTTTTTGTAGGTCGCAGTTTTCCGCAAATACTCCGCGGACGCTTTTTTGCCATCTTGCGCATGCGAAGGTTGTGTCCAATAGAATCATTGCGGAGTGGGCTTCTCTTGCGCTTTCCCTGCAGAATCCAACTTCCAGTGTGAGGTTCCTTAGTATGGTGCGGATTTTTTCTTCCAGTTCATATTGTGCCTGGACGAGTGAGTTGTTTGCCTTTACCGCTTCTTCTACTTCTATAAAGACTGTTTGCCCTGAAGAGCTTACCTCGTGGATTATTCCGTTTACTTCGCTTTTCCTGTCCCATCTAACCGCAAGAAGCTCTTTGCCGCCCTTTAGCACTGGTACGTTTGACTGGAGGACTCCGCTAAGCCTTGTGTCTGATGTGTAGCGCCTTAATGCGTTTTCTGCTTCCTTTCGTAAAGCGGATATCCTGTTTCGTATTTCCCTTAGTTCTGGGAGGTCCTTTACGTTTCCGTCTGAATCTATTACGCTGAATATTTTCTTTGCGGCCAAGTCAAGCTGGTTTTTGTCTATGGAAGAGCAGGCTTTTAAAAGCTCCGGTATTTTTAGATCTGTGGATGCCTCTTGCAGAAGGGAGACCGCTTTTGTGCAGCAGGTAAAAAACTGGGCAAGAGAAAAAAACTGGGCTGCGGAAAGCTGTGCTCCGTCTTTTCCCAAAAGCTCAAAGCTGTTTTTTACTGGTGGCCAGTAGCTTATTGCCTGTGGACGGGTTGAGCCAATGTATGAATTCCATTCGCGGCCCATTGCCTTTCGTTTTTCCACTTCATAAAAATCCGTGCTGGGGTTTATTCCGTTAAAAAATTCCCTGCCTTCATCGCTTGCGGCATTCTGGGCTACGAGTGAGCGTATCCTGTAAAAGTCAAGCTCCGCTGCGGTCTTGTCAAATGAGGATTCCTCGCCCTGCAAACTGTCAAATCTTCCGTTAAAAAAAACTTTGTCCATTGAACTTCGCCATAAAAAAATTAGTCGGTTAAGTATAAGGGTTATTGGAAGAAAAGTCCATATTGTTTTTGTCTGGACGGACACGGAGGGGCCGGACACAGTATGGGTGTGAAAGCCGCTCCGTGAAAATAAAATGGTGAACTAGTCAAACTCGC
>JAGACC010000196.1 GCA_017614295.1 Treponema sp. | reverse complement strand
CTTGTTTTCTGTAAAAATGCTGGGCTACTTCGTCTACCTGGGTGGAGGTTAGAACCATTCCGTAGCCGTTATTTTTCATGTCTTTTTCCCAGTGGCTTAAAAGTGCGGCTCCGTATCCTTTTTTCTGATTGTTAAAGTCTATAAAAAGCAATGTGCAAAATGGGGTATTGTCCCAAAATAGATTGTATCTTAAAATGCCAACGGGTATGCCATCTGCAAACAGCACATAGCCCTGCTTGTCGCGAACCTTCTTTTGGAATTCTTTTTCCGCTAAGTGTCTGTCCAACTTAAACCAGAATTCTTTGTCTTCGTTTTTTACATATTCAATTTTTATCATTCTTCTTCCTCAGTTGCTTTGCATTAGAAAATTGATTCCTTTGCTTTTTCCTAAAGCGGCGTTCGCTATTCCAAACCAATTCCAGCAGGCGTTGGTCGCAAGCTTCGCTTGCTCTCCGAGTTTTCTAGCGAAAACTCGCGGTATTTTTTTCAAAGCGCATGTTACCATACAGCAGGCGTTGTCCGCACGCTACGCGTGCTACCGAGTTACTTCGTAACTCGCGATTTTTTTTTGCTAACACCAATCCCCCATGGGGCGTTGCGGGGCTTAGCAAAGGGACTGCCCCGCAGAGGGGGTAGGCGGAAATGAGGAGCGTGCGCATGCATGCGACGAATTGGAGCCGAGGGGGAGACATCCCCCCTTCAGGATTTAAGCCACAGGGGGTATTCGCAACAAGCACGAATGTACGCAGTTTCCAGCCTAGCTTTTTACGTCCAGCGGGAGTTCCACTTTTGCGTCGGAGAAGATTTGCTTTACTGCGTCTTTGAATTTATTGCCACGGTCAAATTCGTTGCTGAACATTCCAAAGCTTGTGGCTCCGGGAGAGAAGACTACCGGGATTGGGTCGTCGTCCGGGTAATATTTGTAGACGCGGTCTGCCGAAGGGTTTTGAAGGTTTGCCTTTAGCACGCCAAGCATTATTTCCAGGGACTCAAAGGGGCCAAGACACTGTTTGGGATCCGTAAGCCTTGCAACCAGTTTGTCTGTTCCGCTTCCTGCAAGCAGGTAGGTTTGCAGAGGCTGGTATTTTGCTTCCGCACCGCCTTCTCCACGCAATACTTTTGCGAGCGGTTCAAAGTTAAGGTTTTTGTCCGTTCCTCCGGTAAGAAGAATTACCTTCCGCTGGAATGCCTGACTTGCAGCGGCGGCGGCTTCGGGGACTGTGGCACAGCTGTCGTTGTAGAAGGAAACTTTTATTCCGCTTTCCGGACTCTGCCATTCGTGGAAGCGTTCCAAGCGGTGGGTTATTCCCTTCCAGATTCCAACTATGGAAAGCACCTGTTCGGGGGCAACGTTCATAAGAGAAAGGGCTAAGGCTGCGTTCAGGACGTTTGTCTTCATGTGCTCACCCGGAACCTGAAGCTGGTCCATTACCTTGCGGCTTTGGCTGTCTCCGGGAAGCTGAATGTAACCTACAGTAGAGCGGTTTTCTTTTGCCTGGTATGCGCCAAACACATTCTTTGGAAGCTGGAATTTGCTGTAGCGGAGGACCGTTCCTTTTGTCTCTTTTGCAAAGACGTCTCCCCAGCACTTGCAGCCCGGCTCCGGTGAATGGCAATCCTTAAGATAGTCGTCTTCGTCAAAGTCAAGGATTGTATAGTCTTCCGGTCCCTGGTCCGCATAGATTAGCTTTTTGTCGTTTACGTAGCTTTCCATGTTGCCGTACCAGTTCTGGTGGTCTGGCATTATTTTTGTGATGATGGCAATCTTTGGCTTTAGGGCTTTTCTTCCACGCAGGTCTGCAAGCTGCCAACTGCTTAGTTCCAATACTACAGGAGTGGTTCCGTCCGTCCTTTCCAAAAAAGTTAAGGGGCTTACCGTTATGTTTCCGCCAAGGAATGACTTGTAGCCCGCATTTCTTAGCGAAAAGTCCAGTGCGCTAACCGTGGAGCTTTTTCCCTTGCTGCCTGTTACCGCAATGATTGGAGCCTTTGTAAAATGAAGGAAGATGCTAATGTCGCTTTCTATACGCTTTGCCGCTGCCAGATATTTGTTCCCCTGAATTTTTACTCCGGGGTTTTTAATTACACAGTCGGCTTCCGCAAAGTCTTCTATTCTGTGCTCGCCAAGCACATAGGTAAAGCGATCCTTGTCCAAGTCTGGGTCGCTGTTAAGGCGTTTGATTGTTGGGGCAAGCTGCTCGGATGTCTTCATGTCCGTAATGGTAACAAAAGCACCGTGCCTTAGAAAAAAGCGTACGCATGCCTCTCCGCCACCGTTAAGACCAAGACCCATTACGGTTATCTTTTTTCCGCGGATGTCTTCCAGAGTTTCAAAAGCGCAGCCTTCCGGGTAAACATAAGGTTCGTATTCAAGTGCAGTTTCCATAGCTCACCTTTATTCACGGCTTGTGCGGAGGGAATCAAATGCAGCAAAGTTTGCAAGGGCTTCGTCAAAGAGGTAGTCTATGAGCTTTGTAAAGTCCAGTCCTTCGCTTGCACACATCTTGGGGAACATGCTAATGCTGGTAAAACCGGGAATTGTGTTTATCTCGTTAAGGTAAATCTTTCCGTCTTTGCGGTCAATAAAGAAATCCACGCGGCTAAGGCCAGAAGCATCTACTGCCTTGTATGCCTTTTTTGCGGTCTCGCGGATATAGTCAAGCTGGTCTTTTTCCAAAAGGGCGGGAATCTTTAGCTCTGCTCCGTCCGGGTCGTTGTACTTTGCGTCGTAGTCGTAGAAGTCGTGCTTGGGAACAATTTCTCCCGGGCCGTAAGTCTTAAGCATAGTCTTTTCGTTGGAAGAACTTGCGGTAACGGAATTTCCCGTAACAGCGCATTCAACTTCCCTTGCGTCTATTGCCTTTTCTATAAGAACCTTGTTGTCCCATCCGAATGCTTCCATAAGGGCAAAGGAAAGCTCTTTGGCATTATTGGCCTTGGATGCACCGTCGCTTGAACCTGCTGAACATGGCTTTACAAAGAGGGGGAATTTTAATGTGTCCACCGCCTTCTGAACAAGTGCGTCGTAAAGCTTGCTGTCGTTAACATCCGCGCGGCTTATGCACATGTATGGAACAACCGGAAGTCCTGCATGCTCCCATATAATCTTTGTCTGAACCTTGTCCATCGTTGCAGAAGAAGAAAAGACTCCGCATCCAACACATGGAACTCCTGCCATCTGCAAAAGCCCCTGAATTGTTCCGTCCTCTCCGTATGTTCCGTGAAGAACCGGGAAAACCACGTCGGATGCAATATACTTTCCGTTGGCAAAAAAAGCACCGTCCTTTCCACCGCCAGGCACAACGTTAACACGCATAGCCTCATCAGCGTGAATTGAAAGCATTGCCTCCGGGTTCTTACGAATCTCTTCAAAGGCATTAGGCTCCAAGTACCACTTTCCGTCTTTGGAAAGAGAAATCATCGTAACATTGTGGGCAGAAGAAATATTGCGCGCAACAGCAGCACAACTTGTCAAAGAAATTTCATGCTCACCGGAACGGCCGCCGTAAATTAAGACAACATTCATTTTTTATATTCCCCTCAGATTAAATCAAATCGTTTCTTTTAATGAATCCAGTATAACTCATTTTTTTATGCAGGGCAAGAACGCAGGGCAGCATGTGTAAAAGCAGGCATTTTTCTTTTTTTTGCATTTTACTTTTCTGGACGAAATTTCTTTTCTTCTACCATTTTACTCTTTGGCTAACTCGACCGGACACCACTTTGGTTTACCACCCTTCCAGCCTTCGCCTTCCGGCTCATAGCGTCCCTTGGCCGCTACTAAAGGGCTTCCACGGTGGCGTAGGT
>JAGACC010000195.1 GCA_017614295.1 Treponema sp. | reverse complement strand
AAGTGGTATAACGGAATGTAATCGTGTTTGAACCTTTTGTATATCTGAAATAATAAAAGGGACGTATGCATTCCTCGATTCTTCCATATTCGGTAAGATAATATAATTTATTTATGCAGGCAAAATCAACTGTTTCATTATCCAATTTTATACGGGTAAGTTTTATTTCTGAATTTTGCTCTGCTTTCTTGAAATCGTCTTTGTGCCCTTTTTCTGGTTCGCATCCAAAAGTTTGTAAAAAAACAGGAAGCTTTGCGGTTTCTTCTAATTTTGAAAATGTGGAATTATTAAAAAAATCTTCCCTCTGGAAAATTTCATCCCATTTTTTCAACATTTTTTCAAAGAGCGCTTTTTTTTCTCCAATTCCATCTCCAGCAAACACTTCCCCTGCTTCTTCTCCACAAAGTGCTGCAACTCCTTTCACAAACATATCGCCTAAGAATCCCATTTTTCTTTTCCTCCATTGAAAATTCTTTTTTGAATTTATATTCTTTTTATTGAATTTATTGATATGTCAACATCAAGTCCTCTTTCTTTCCACTTCTCTTTCCATCCATGCAAGAATTCTTCCAAATTTATACGAAAATGCTGATACTTATAGTTTTCTTTGCAGATTTGAATATCCCGCGAATTTGCTAATTGATAGAGAAGATCATTTATATAAACAAAACTGAGGCCTTCCTGTAGCTGACGAAGATTCTCATCTTCCAACTCACCTTTTAGGATTTCATTGTGTACCTTCGAAATAAAATTTCCAAATTCAGAACCAAAGCCTTTTTCCTTCTGTTCCAATGCTTTTCTCTCCTCCTAACAATGTTTTATAATCCAGACAGAGTTATTGCTATCTTTAAAAGCAAGTTCACTATCATTAGATTTTTCTTTTATTATCATACACGGATTAATGCAAAAACCTTTTGGAGAGCCATCAACATTTTTATCTTCATTTTTAAGTTGTAAACTGTATACTGTTTCAGCACTGCAACAGGTCATAAATCTACCAAGAGGTTTATTTTTTCCATATTCCAAAAGTTCAACAGAAAAGGTTCGACCTATCGAGCTTTTGTTCTCATTAATATCCTCAATATTGTTCCTAGCGAATTTTTTGATTAGTTCGTTTTCACTTTCTTTATATCCCATAAAAACCTCCTGTAGGATTATCAATATATTTAAAACACATAGACAAAATGCCTGTGTTAGCTCCAAAGCCCCCCACTACCCCAACACCTTGACGCAGGAAATTATCTTTTTTGTGGGGTTGCCCATTTTGAATTTGTTTTTGGCTTCGATTATGGAAGTTGCGGTGATTGAGTTTGAGCGGTGGATTACGGTGCTGCCAGGAATCTGGTAGGTTATGATGAATTTTTTCTGTGGTGTGGCCATAAATGCTCCAATTTTACCATTTTATTGCTTTACAGGCTATATACAGATTATTATATGACCCTATAGGCAATTTGTCAATTAAAACATGACTTATAATGCTATATGTTATGGAAGAGTATAGCGTTGCTACGGAGGAGTTTTTTAGGGACAGGCTCCGGTTTTTGAGGAACGAGAGGAAGATTTCGGCTAGGGAGATGAGTCTTGCGCTGGGGCAGAATGAGACTTACATTAACAAGATTGAGACAGGAAAATGCACCACTACTATTGCAAGCTTTTTAAAAATCTGTGACTACCTTCAAGTGACGCCTGAGCATTTTTTTAGTGCAGACGTAAAAAACATAATGAATAATGACAGCGAAATATTAAAACTCTTCCACAAGCTTACTGCATACCAGTCGGAATATATGTTTTCTTTTCTGAAGGATTTAACGGAGTAATTGGCTCTTTCTTTGCAAACAGGTTCAGTGTTTAGGATGTTTATAATACAGAGTTTCCGAATCCAGTATAGCGGATATTAAATAACAGGTCATTACGAACACTACGCCACTTTGCACGCACCTGCTCTACAAAGTGTGTTTCGGAATCTATAGATGTTAGCGAATAAATGGTGGGACAGACCCTGAAACAAGTTCAGGGTGACAGTTACTTGTTATTCGCCATACTACTTTCAGTGTTTATGATGTTGCAGCCCCAAGCGCGGCAGGCACTGGAGGGGCATGTGAAAAAAAATTGCCTCCCTGCAATTTTTTTCACCAAGTTTTCTTCCGAAAACTTGCATACTCTTTATGCAAACAAAAGACGCGCCCTCCTTGGCGCTAGAAGTTTAACCAACCCCGGAAGCGCCACACACGGGGCATGTTGGTTTGCAGGAAGGAATGGCGGTTCCAAAAGCAAGTGCCGCAAAAATAAAAAGATTATAAAAAAAGCCACAATCCGGAGAGAACCAGACTGTGGCACGGGAAAAAAATTAGTTTTATTATTTCGCCAAAGAAAATTATTTTTTCTTCAGGTACTTTACGCAGTCAAGAGAAACAGCTGCAAGGATGATAAGTCCCTTGAATACAAACTGCAAGTTGGTGTCTATTCCAAGGAAGGTAAGGCAGTAGGTTAATCCGGTAAAGATTATTACACCGAGTACCGCACCGCTTATTTTTCCGATACCGCCGTAGAAGGAAACGCCACCTACAACACAAGCTGCGATTGCATCCATTTCGTAACCCTGACCTGTTCCTGCGCTAGCGTTGGCACGGAAGGCTTCCAAGAAAGCACCGCATCCGTAGAAGACACCAGCCATTACGAATACGCCGAGTGTTACCCAGAATACGCTGATTCCGCTTACAGAAGCTGCTTCGGGGTTGCCGCCTACAGCAAACATGTTCTTTCCGAATGTTGTCTTGTTCCAGATGAACCATGCTACGAATACCGCAATGATTGCAGGGACAATCAGTTTGGGGAAGGTTATGAAGTCTCCTCCAAAATAGCCCAATTCCCATCTACCGCCGATTGCATCCTTAATCGTCTTGTCGATTGAGCCAACCGGAGTTCCGCTTGTTCCAAAGAACAAAAGTCCGTAGATGATAAGCTGAGTTGCAAGTGTGGAAATAAATGGGTGCATCTTAAAGTATGCAGAGAAGAATCCCGCTATTGCGCTGAACATAACGCAGAAAAGTATGGAAAGAATGAGTGCAGTTGCGATTCTGCTTCCGACAGACATTGCGGTAAAGTTCCATGGACCAAGGTCAAAGAGCTTT
>JAGACC010000194.1 GCA_017614295.1 Treponema sp. | reverse complement strand
GAACTGATTTATTATGGAAGGAATCATT
Source organism: Treponema sp. (assembly GCA_017614295.1). Classification (GTDB taxonomy): domain Bacteria; phylum Spirochaetota; class Spirochaetia; order Treponematales; family Treponemataceae; genus Treponema_D. The sequence goes on along the minus strand of JAGACC010000194.1, from coordinate 6,190 downwards.
ACTTTGAATGCCTGTGGAAGGATTACCCTTCTCATGCTGATTCCGTATGAAAGACCAAGTGACCTGGCTGCTTCCATCTGTCCCTTGTCTATGCTTTCTATTCCTGCGCGGAAGATTTCTGCCATGTAGGCTCCGCAGTTCATTGCAAGGGCTATGGTTCCGGCCTGAAGTGCGGGAAGTCTAAAACCGGCTATGATTCTTTTCATTCCCTGTGGAACGCCAAAGTAAATAAAGAATGCCAGTACAATAAGAGGAACACCGCGTATCGCATCCACGTAAATGGTGCCAATGGCATTAAGAACCTTGTTGCGGCTTACATTGCAGAGGGCAAAAATAAGGCCTATAATCATGGCAAAGACAAGTGCAAGCAAGGCAAGAAGCAGCGTGTTGGCTAGCGAGGATGCGAGCATAAAGAAATATGTTTTAAAAATAGAAATCATTGTCTGCAATACTCCGGTAAGGAAAAAAGGCAGCTCTTGCTTTTAGGAATGGTTATCTTTATTAAACAAGGCTGCCTGAATCCAAACAAAACTAGAAAATTAAAAGTCTAGAAACCTAGAAACAATTTGCAAAAATTATTTAAGGTACTTGTCAAGAATCTTCTGGTATGTTCCGTCTGCGCGGATGTTCTTGAGTCCTGCGTTGAACATGTCCAAGAGTTCCTGGTTCTTTTTGTCCATGATTGCAAAGCCGTATGGAGCACCTTCGCTTTCCATTCCGGCCGGAATCTTAAGGGCAAGCTGTGCGTCCTTGATGTTTGCAGCCATGATTGGAGTGTCTTCTACACAAGCGTCTGAGTTGCCAAGGATTACGTCCTGGTACATTGTAGGTGAATCTTCAAAAACAACTACGTCGTAGCCGTACTTGCTCTTGAGTGAGTTTGCAAAATCCATACCTGCTGTTCCGTTCTTTACGGCAACCTTTTTTCCCTTAAGGTCGTCAAACTTGCTGATGGAAGAAGATGCTGCAACAACGAATGTCTGGGTTGCGTTGTAGTATCCGTCGCTAAAGATCCAGCCAGAGTCGATGCGTTCCTGCTTGATTGTAGCACCGGCAATAAGACCGTCTGCCTGTCCAACCTGAACTGCGGCAACACCACCGTCCCAGCCAAGGCTCTGAAGGTCGTATTTAAAACCCTGGTCCTTTGCAACGGCGGCAAGAATGTCTACGTCAATTCCAACAAATTCGTTGTTTTCGTTAGTGTATTCAAAAGGACGGAATGCTGTATCCGTAGCGACGATCCATGTTTTTCCAGCAGCAGATGCTCCGGCGCCGGCATTCTTCTCTTTCTTGCTGCATGACGTAAGGGCAGCAAAAGCGGCAACAGCCATTAAAGAAAGTACAATCTTTTTCATAACAAAACTCCTATTAAATAAGTGGCTAGATTTTACAATTTTTGCGAATGAATGGCAACAGCAAAAAATATATGATTTCTTTCTTGCGGCAGTTTTTCTTGCTAAGGGCTTTCCGGGGTTCCGTCTTTCGGCTCCATTGCCTCCGGCAACGCAGGGGTTAGCACCCCTGCGCCCCTACAATCCCTGCCGTGCCCGCTTTGCAAAAGCCTTAGTTCATTTTGCTAAGCTCTGCTTCTATCTCTTCCTTGGTATGCAAAGTGCCGCTGTTTATTCCGGGACAGGTCTTGGCTTCTTCCTTCCAGGTGCTTTCGCTTTGAAGGACGCTTTTCCAGAAGGGGTATGTCCTGCACTGAACGGGGCGCGCCTGGTATGCGGAACAACCTCCATTTTCCCAGAGGATGCAGCTGTTGTTGCTTAGGTCGCGGAGGCTTAGGAATGTTGAACCATCATCATTTTCTATGCGGCGGCAATAGACCTGCAAAAACTGTTCTTGGGTAAGATTTGACCATTCAACAAGGCGGTCCAAGTCTTCTTGCGTAAGGCGCACCACTCCCGGGAATCCGCAGCAGCAGAAGGAGCATTGCTTGCAGGTGAACTTTAGGCCGTCTTTGTAAAAGGGTTCTTCCATACAGGCTGTGTCCTAGTTATTGGTGTTATGGATGTAGTGGCTGTGATTAGAACCATGATCTTGGCACTTGGCTTCAAAATTGCCCTTGAGTTCTCCCTTGGCAAAAAGAGCGGCTGCCTCGTCTGCGGAACCTGTAATTCCTGGAATTTCTTTTAGTCCCGAAGCGGCTATGGCATCTATTGCACCCTGTCCGCGGTTACCAAGTATAAGGGTTTCCACTCCAAGGCTTTTAAGGTACGGGGGCAAGGCGTGGTGTCCGTTTCCTCCGTTATCGATTATCTGGGATTTTAAAACCTGGCCGTTCTCTATTTCGTAGAGTTTAAAATACTGGGTTTTACCAAAATGCTGGAATACATTTCCGCTTTCTTTTTCGTAGGTTACTGCAATTTTCATGGCTACATATTAATTGTTATGGGATTTTTTTTCAAGGAATCTTGGCGGAATAAAAAAAGCGTAGTAGGAAAATTCGGAACGACCTACGCGGGATTGGAGGGGCCGCCGGAGGCGGTTGCGTTAGCAATGGAGGTGAAGACCGGAACCCCGGAAAGCCCGTGACGCATAGGGATATTCAGCCGAGTTAGGGATGGAACAATTGGTAGAGCAATTAGGACTCCGTCCAAAGGATTTCGTCCAAGAAATTTAGTCCTAAAAAATCATTAGGAACTTTTTTTGCCGGAGACAAGATTGTAGCTTTGAAGGGTTAAGTCGCACAGGTTTTTAAAATCGGTTGCGGCGGTTAGGAGGACTGTGATCCAGTGCTTTTTGTTCATGTGCCATGCGGGAAAGACGGATTTTTTGTTTGTAAGGTCTTTTATTTTTTCCGGGGCGGCTTTTAGGTTTACCACCCAGACTTCTTCTTCTGACGCGGAGGAAGGCAACAGCTGGCGGAATTTTATTTTCATGACGAGGGCAAACCATTTTCCGCTTGGGCATCGGTATACAGAGTAGTCGGGGCTGTCTTCCCAGGGAAAGTCTGCTTCTGCAGCTAAAGTTTCTTTTATGAATTCCAGGTATTTTTCTTTTGGGGATGAAGTTTTAAAGCAGGTCTTTTGGAATTCTTTTACAAGTTCTTTTACCTGTCCGCGGATTTTTGCTACGAATGACCCGTTTGCGGAAGGCATTTCAAAGAGGGCGTATTTTTCGTCTGTTTCCGAATCAAATACTTCTGCCGAAAGATTTTCCAGGGATGGATTTATTTTTAGGAGTACATAAAAATCTTGGCAAGGAGGGTTTAGATTTTTTTTGCAGACAAATCCATTTTTTTCTTTTTTAAAACCGAATTTGGGGAAAGAGTTTTCGCTTGCAAGTGCGGATGAAAATATAGAGCTATAGTCCATGGGAATGTTTTGTTGCCTAAAAAAAACTTGCCCGGAAAGATCTTTTTCCTTCCGGACAAGATGTTTTTTAGTTAGCGGAGTTTAGAATACCGCCAAAGTCTTTTCTATTCTTGCTATGGATTTTTCCACTCCAAGGATAAGGATTGAACCCATGAGCGGAGGGCTTACGCGGCTTCCTGTTACGGCCATGCGGATTGGCATCATAAAGTCTCCGAGCTTTACGCCAAGTTCTTCTGCAAACTGCTTTGCAAGAGCTTCACTTGCTTCGTGGTCGAGGGACGGGAGCTGCTTTACGAAATCCTTTGCCTTTTCAAGAACTGCCTTTGTCTTTTCCTCGTCAAGCTTTTTGGGAATGATGTCTGTCTTTGGAGGAACGGCTGGTTCTGTAAAGAGGAAGTGGACCATTTCTGCTGCATCTGTAAGGAAGTGGAGTCTTTCTTTTATGAGAGGCATCAGTTTTAGGAGGGCTGCTTTTACATCTGCGCTTGACATTCCCATGCTCTTGTCTACGCAAACTGGTTCTCCGTCTTCTCCCAATGCAACGCCTGAGTATTCAGGTCCAACCTTTGGCTTTGGCTGAGGATTGTCCGGATTTATCTCCAGCGATGCGTCTCCTGTTCCTGTGATGAAGGGGAGCGTCCACTTGTAGAGGTCTTCGTCGCTTAGCATTCTTATGTACTGGCCGTTGTACCATTCAAGCTTTTTGTAGTCAAAGACAGCGGGTGCTTTGTTAAGGTGTTCAAGCCTAAAGTTCTGGGCGAGTTCTTCCAGGGTGTAGAGGTCTTTGCCGTCTTCGTATGAGCAGCCAAGAAGTGCCACATAGTTTACGATAGCCATTGGAAGGTAGCCTCTTGCGCGGAATTCGTTAAGCGATGTGGAGCCGTGCCTTTTGCTTAGCTTTTTGCCGTCGGAGCCGTTTACCATTGGCAGGTGGCAGAATTCCGGGTGTTCCCAGCCGAATGAGCGGTACATCTGTACGTGCAGGGGTGTGGAGGGGATCCATTCCTGTGCGCGCATTACGTGGGAGATGTGCATCATGTGGTCGTCCACTATGTTTGCAAGGTGGTAGGTTGGGAAGCCGTCGCTTTTTAGAAGAACCGGGTCCGGGGAAATGTCTTCGTTTTTCCATTCAATGTCGCCTAAAAGGTGGTCATGGAAAAGGGTCTTTCCTTCCAGCGGAACCTTAAGGCGGATTACGTAAGGCTTTTTTGCGTCAAGGTTTGCCTTTATTTCTTCTGCGGTAAGGTGGCGGCAGTTGCGGTCGTATCCCGGTGGAAGCTTGTTTTCTGTCTGAATCTTTCTTATGCGCTCAAGGCGTTCGCTGTCGCAGAAGCAGTAGTAGGCTTCTCCTTTTTCTACGAGTTCCTGGGCGTATTTTTTGTAAAGCTCAAAGCGCTGGCTCTGGACGTAAGGGCCGTATTCCCCACCCTTTTCGCCACCTTCGTCCCATTCAAGGCCAAGCCATGCCATTGTGTCGTAAAGGTTCTGAACGTATTTTTCGTCATAGCGCGTGCGGTCTGTGTCTTCTAGGCGAAGAATGAACTTGCCGTTTTTTGATCTTGCGAACAGATAGTTGAACAGTGCGGTGCGCACTCCGCCGATATGCTGCATTCCTGTTGGAGACGGCGCGTAACGTACTCTGACTTCATCGGACATATAATTTACCTCTGATTTATTATAGTAGAAAATTGATTACTCCAACTATACCGATTTTGGGGCAGTTGGGCAAGTAAGGAATATTGCGCAGTGAGGCATATTGCACACCGGTCACAAGAGCAGGCTTTCGTCTATTTCTGCAAATTCTGCTGCTTCTTTTGCGGTGTGTCCCATGGCCATATATTTTTTTGCTAGGGAAATGGCTTTTTCTTTTAGGCCTTCACTTCTTCCTTTGCTTACACCTTGCTCTATTCCTTGCTTTAACCCCTCTTCAATCCCTCTGGTCAGACCTTTTTTGGTGGCAGCCTCTATGCTGGAGATTCTGTCCCTTTCGTAGATTTCCTGCCGGTACTCCGCCCACCAAAGGTCCATGTCCGTGCTGACTGACGATAGTGATTTCTGTGCCTCCATAAGTCCCTTCTCCTTGCAGGTAAGCTTGTCTATTATGTCCCTCTTTTCAGGGTTGTCCGCATCCTTCAAAAATATTGCCCAGTTCTCCAAGGCGGTGTTTGTCTCTAGGCTTTCCTCCAGAGCATACACCTTGGGCAGCTCCACGAAGACTATGTTAAGCGTGTTAGAAAGGCACTTCCCGTCCTTTGTCCTCATGGCGAAGCGGCTTACGGGAGACGGCCTTTTTTCCTCTTTACCCTTGCCGCTGCCCTTAAAGTCATAGAGAAAGTTCAGTATGCCTATCTGGTAAACGACAGGCGCCTTTTCCCATGACTCCCCCCGCTTAAGGTATGTTGCCTCCAGCCTCGAAACCTGGTATTCAGCACGCTTACCGTAGTCGTACTCCTGGTTGAAAGCCTGCATCTCTATGTCCGCAGAAAGCCCGTCGTCAAATTCGCATGATATGTCGCAGCTGACGCCCCTCTGCCCTACAAAGGAAACAGGAAGGTCGTTGGGTCTAAGCTCCCACTTTGCTATCCTGCGCTCTGTTGCAGCCTCAAGGAAGGACTTTAGCGCAGCCCTTGCCTCAGAAGTGTTCCTGGTAAGCATAGCCTTGAAGGTAGTGTCCACACGGGGGTTAAGCAAGGCACCCGTCCCCGCCTGCAAAGCGTATTCCTTTCCGTCCGCAAAAGAGCGCACGCCTTTCCTTACAATTTTGTCCCCAAAGTTCATAGGGTAAGTCTCCTAGATTATAATATATGTGGCGGCAAAAAGAAAGGTCTTATTCGTATAACACAGAAATCAGGCTTGGGCTTCACTCCCAG